>NZ_LPVS01000088.1:0-190513 GCF_014843905.1 Mesorhizobium silamurunense
ACTCGGCCGAGACCTTTGCCTTGTCGTGGCCATAGGGCAAAAGGTGCTCGTACGGGATGCCGATCTTGGCGCCGATCTCCTGGATCGGTTTCTTCTTGGCTGCTCGAGCTATTTCAATATCGGTCTTGAATTCGGCCATGGGTATTGCCTCGAAGATTGGGTTGTCGGGAATGTATGCTGCGGTGCTAGAACTGAGGCCTCGGCAGGTTGCTGGCGAGATAGGCTGAGGTCAGCGTGTTGGCCATCAACAACGCGATCGTCATCGGGCCTACGCCGCCGGGTACGGGTGTTATCGCGCCGGCGTGGTCCGCCGCCTCTGCGTAGGCGACGTCGCCTACCAGGCGGTTCTTGCCATTGCCCTTCTCCGGCGCGGCGATGCGGTTGATGCCCACGTCGATCACAGTGGTGCCTGGCTTCACCCACTCACCCCTGATCATTTCCGGCCGGCCCACCGCCGCCACGAGGATGTCAGCGCCACGACAAAGCTCGGGCAGATTCTTCGTCCGGCTATGGGCAACGGTGACGGTGGCGTTCGCGGCAAGCAGAAGGTTGGCCATCGGCTTGCCAACGATGTTAGAGCGGCCGACGACGACTGCATTGAGACCGGAAAGATCCTTGCCATGCACGCGCTCGATCAGCAGCATCGAGCCGGCAGGCGTGCAGGGTACGAAAGCCGTTTCGAGCTCACCGGTGCCAAGCTTGCCGACATTGACAAAGTGGAAGCCGTCGACGTCCTTCTCCGGCGCAATCGCCTGGATGACCTTGCCCGCATCGATGTGATTTGGAAGTGGCAACTGCACCAGAATGCCATGGATCGTACGATCACGATTCAAGATATCGATAAGATCGATAAGGTAGGCTTCGCTGGTATCGGCGGGCAACGTATGTTGCAGCGAATTGAAACCGCATTCCTTCGCCGTACGCGACTTCGCGGCCACATAAACCTGGCTTGCCGGATCCTCCCCGACGATGATGACCGCAAGACCAGGCGTTACATTCTTGGAAGCAGCCAGGTCGCTGCTCGCGCTTGTGACCTTTGCGATCACATCGGCGGCAACCGCCTTGCCGTCGATCACTTCAGCCATTGCCTTTCTCCGCTCCTGAGAAGAATACGGCGTCGCTTTGCCGTCGAACTTCGAAAATCAAGTTGCAAAACCTTGCAATTATTTGGACTAAAAGTCAACTACCAGGAAAAAAAAATTCATATAAAGAAAAAGATTTGACCTCGTCTGGCTCAATCAGTTGGCGGGCAGCTACGCCAGGCCTTTCACGGATCCAAAAAGAAGCCACCGCCCGGCCTTGCAGGCGGTGACCAAGCAACCGCGGTTCAACGCGGCCGGGAGGAGGGAACGTTTCCCGGTTCAAAGATGGTCAGGCTGTCGCCGATCACAGTACGAAGATCCGGTTGGCGATCAGCACCACGATCACGCCAGCCACCAGCGTCGCGTAGGGCAAGAGTCCGGCCTTCTTGGCTCTGAGATCGGTGGATTTCATGCCGAGATCGTCCAGCATGTGATCGGGGAACTTGCCGCCGTCTTGAATGTAGTGCCGGAAGCAGAATACCGGGAGGATCAGTGCCGCGGTTATCAGGCCGGCCCACAGCGCCATCGGATTCCAAACCTTGGCACCGGCACCCATGAAGATGGCGTTGACATAGGCGAATATCGCCCCGATCCCCAGCAGCCAGGTCGGCGCCTTCCAGGGCCGCTCGATATGGCCGTTGTCGATCCGGTGGATCCAGCCGGCGTTGAGGTTGAGGAAGTTGAAGATGATATAGCCGCAGTTCGACACCGCGAGGATGAAGAAGAAGCTGGTCGCGTCGGCCGAGGCGATGGCCAGCACGATCAGGTTGAAGCAAAGGTCGGTCCACATCGCCCGGGTAGGCGCGCCGTGCTCGTTGACGTGGCTCAGATAGCGCGGCAGCCAGCCATCGACGGAGCCCTGGTAGAGCGTGCGTGAGGAGCCGGCCATTGCCGTCATGATGCAGAGCACCAGCGCCAGGATCATCAGCATCACCAGCAGGCTGTGGATCAGATTGCCGCCGCCGACCATGCCGGCCAACGCGTCGGCGACGCCCGAGCCATCCACGATTGGTGTTGCCAGCATGCCGTTGAGGCCAAGCACGCCCTGGAAGGTGAAGGGCACCAGAATGAACAAAAGCATGCAGAGCAGGCCAGAATAGAAGATCGCCTTGAAGGTGTCGGTGCCGGGGTTCTTAAACTCCGACGTGTAGCAGACGGCGGTCTCGAAGCCATAAGTCGACCATGCCGCGATGAACATGCCGCCGAGCGCCAGCGTCCATCCGGCGATGTTCCATGAGCCTGGGTCGGGCGCGTAGGCGGTGGCCAGCGGGACCAGAGGCGAGAAATTCGCCCAGTCGATCTGGCCGGTGAAGATCGGCACGACGCCGACGATCAGCATCGGGATGATGACGAGCAGGCCGATATACTTCTGCACGCTGGCGGTGCCCAGGATGCCGCGATGCTGGATGGCGAAGATGATCAGCATCAGCAACGCGCCGATGAAGAAGGTCGCGTTCAGTGAGAAACTGACAGGCCCAAGCGTGTGGCTGAAGAGCGACCAGTTGCGGATAGCAGGCGTTGCGGCGGCCGTCACCGCTGCGATAGCGTCGGCCGCACTCGTGCCGGCGTGCGTCCCGATGTAGGCGACCACCTGCGGAGAAGTCTCTGTGAAGACCGGAATCGGCGCCAGCGCATTGAGGATGTAGGCGGCGGCGATGGAACAGCCGAGCGACAGAACCGGCGACCAGGCGAACCAGTTGCACCACACCGACAATGGCGCGATGAACTTCGAATAACGCAGCCAGGCGGTTGCGCCATAGACCGAAGCGCCGCCAGATTTGTTGGGAAAAAGACCGGCGATTTCAGCGTATGTGAACGACTGCAGGAAACCCATGATCATGGACACGGTCCAGATCAGGAAGGCCAGCTTGCCAGTCGTTCCAGCAATGCCGCCGATCGAGAACAGAACGAGGGCGGGGACGCCGCTTGCCACCCAGAAGGCGCCTCGCCAGTCAATGCTTCTATGCAACTGCCCCGCGGTTCCCTCCGCGTAAGTGTCCGATAAAGCGCTCATGGCTTTTTCATCCCATTGTTTGAGGTTGAGTGTTCCTGCGATCCGGCTTCCCTTTGCCGGTTATTTTGTTTCCTACCAGGCTTGTTTTTTTCACTTCAATAAAGATTGTTAACGATCCTCGATGTCGTCAAGCGCTTCCTACCCCTTTCCCAAGATCGTTGACCAGCGTCAGTGCGACACGGCGGAATGCCTGGCGCATCTTGTCTACCTGCGGGCCTGAAAGCCGCATTTCGGCGATGGCACGATCCATGAGAGCCAGCCAGTCCTCGGCGTCGCCCGCCGAGATCGGCACATGCGCGTGCATGAGACGGACGTCCATGTGCCCGTGCTTTTCCAGATAGTGACGACGCCCGCCGAGAAAGCCGCACAGAAAGTTGAACTGTTCCTCGCGGGCATGGTCGACGCCGTGTCCGCGAAAATGCAGTCGCAGCAACGGCTCTCCGCGAGGATCGGCCTCGATCAGGTCGTAGAAGCAGTCGACCAGACCGCGCAAAACCGTTTCGCCGCCGATCTGCGCAAGAAGAGTTTCCTTGGCTACTATTGGTTCCATATGCGTCAGGACTGCGGACGGGTTTTCTTGGGATCATAGTGCGATAGCGGGACGATCGTGGCCGGCAGCCGCTTCTGGTGGCCGTCGAGCTTGCCGATCTCGACCTGCGTGCCGACATCGGCATGGGCCACGTCGATGCGCGCCAACGCAATATTCTTGCCGAGGATCGGCGAACGCGTTGACGATGTGACCTCGCCGATCTGCGCGCGCCCGAGATGGATGCAGTCGCCATGGCCGACCGCGACGGCTCCTTCGATGTCAAGCCCGACCATCTTGCGCGATGGATGCTCCTTGCGCCGGATCAGCGCGTCGCGCCCGATGAAATCGTCGGCCTTGGACTTGAGCGGCACGGTGAAGCCGATGCCCGCCTCGAACGGATCGGTCTGATCAGAGAAGTCATAGCCGGCGAAGATCAATCCGGCCTCGATACGAACCATGTCGAGGGCGGCCAGGCCCATGGGCGTCAATCCGTGTGCCGGCCCCTCGGCCCAGATCGCGTCGAAGACCTCGCCCGCGTGCTTGGGGTGGCACCAGACCTCGTAGCCCAACTCGCCCGTGTAGCCGGTACGCGACAGCACGACAGGTAGGCCCTGGTCATCACCGATGCGGCCAACGGTGAAACGGAACCAGCCGAGTTCGGCGATCGATGGCTGATGCGGCGGCGTCCAGATTACCTTCTTCAGTAGCTCGCGGCTCTCCGGCCCTTGCACGGCAATGTTGTGCAATTGGTCGGTGGAACTGCGGACCAAGACGTTGAGGCCGAGCTTTTCCGCCTGTTCGCGCAGCCATATGCCCGAATACTCGTCGCCGCCGACCCACCGGAAATTGTCCTGACCGAGACGGAACAACGTGCCGTCGTCAATCATTCCGCCATGCTCGTAGCACATGGCGGTATAAACGATCTGGCCGACCGCCAGCTTCTTCACGTCGCGCGTCAGCGTGTACTGGAGCAGCGCTTCCGAGTCCGGTCCCGTCACCTCGAACTTGCGCAGGGCGGAAAGGTCCATCAGCACCGACTTCTGCCGGCAAGCCCAGTACTCGTCGATCGGCCCGGCTTCTGCGTAGCTGTTGGCCAGCCAGTAGCCGCGATACTCCACGAAGTTGCGGGTCAGCTTGGACAGGCGGTCGTGAAACCCAGTTTCCTTGGTCATCTTTGGCTCCGAATCGGGAGTGGCGCGGATCGCCACGGCGCGTTGGAATTTCTCGGCTCCTGAATAGGTGCGCACATGGATGTCGGTCGGATTCCAGCCATTGGCCGCCGTCGTGTCGTCAGGGCAGGCGGAGTTGACGCAGACGAGGTCGGTCAGCGCCCGCAAGAGCACGTAGTCGCCCGGCCGCGACCACGGCTCGTCGGCATACATGACGCCATGCGCGTCGACCCCGGTATTGAAGAAGAAGTTGGCCGCCATCCAGCCGCCGCGCGGACCGACGCCGTATGAGCCGAGCGCCTTGTTGAAGTTTTCCGTGCAGTTGATGTGGCCGGGATAGCCGATGTCGTCATAATATTTCGCATAGCACGCCAGCGAGAAGGCGTCGTGGCGACCGCAAGTGTCCTGCACGACCTCGACCAGCGGCAAGAAGTCCTGATCATAGTACTTCGAATGCAGGCCGGGCAACGGATAGGCATGCCCCATCGCGCTGCGCGTGGCGGTGACGTCGAGCGCATGCTCCTTTCCATTGTCCAATTTGCGCGCCGAGAAGCACTGGAAATCGGTGCATTGGCGTCCGTCGACATCGATGATCTGAATGTAGTCCCCGGCTTTGACGAAATAGGCCTCTGCCGTCGACGAGTGCACGCGAAGATCGAGAACCGGATCGGCAAGCGGATCTGGCAAATCCCGGGAGGTCTCACGCAAGCGCACCGTCGCGCGCCGCACAAGGACGGTCAGCGGCGTCGCAGTCTTCTGGTCGTCCGGCGCCATGTCGGTTCCTGGCGCGGCGATGACGAGCCAGCCGCCGCGCTGGACGGTCAGCTCGACTTTGGTCTTCGGTGGCGTTGTCCCGTCGAAGAAGCGCACCCCGCCCGCCGCGGCGAGGTCGATACCACGGATCTCCAGCGCCTTGCGCAGCCGTTGCAGGCTGCCGTCCTGACTGGTCAGCAGCGCCTTCAAACCCGCAGCATCCGAGTTCGGACCATGGCCGACGATGCGGGCGTCAATGCTGCCCGACGCGTCGGCCACGACGACCTCGCAGCTTTGGCCGCCCTCATCATTCGTTACGGTGATGCTGTCGCCTGCCGCAATGTCGATCAACATCGCTCCGGCGCCGCCAACGATGTAGCGCTCGGTGCCGGCCGGCAAGGTCAATCCTGCGGGGCGGACGATGCGGCTCGCCTGCGGCGGTCCACCGCGGACGGGAGGGTAGATCGTGTTCAGCATCGTTACCTCCTCGCTGAGGCTGGGGCTCAGCTGCTTCGGCGGCTACGCCGTCATCGACAACCTGTGTTGGGGTACCTCGGTGCAGTTCAGTCCCAGCAGCGCCGGGTCCATCAGGTCGGCGTGCCCGTGCGCACGGGCGGCCAATCGGGTCTGATGCGGAGCGCATCCGTAGGCTTCGCGATAGACTTTGGAGAAGTGCGATGGCGAGATGAAACCGCAAGCCACCGCAACTTCCACGACCGGCAAGTTTGTGCTCACAAGAAGCAGCTGGGCACGCTCCAGACGCAGTTCCATGTAGTATCGGTTCGGTGAGCGCCCCAACTCTCTGTCGAAAAGCCTTTCGATCTGCCGGCGCGATATTCCGCTTAACGCCACAAGATCGTCGACCGGCATAGGATCATCCAAGCTTGCCTCCATCAGGCCGATGACCTTCATCACTGCCTTGTGGTTGAGCTTGACACGAGAATGGAGGGGCAGGCGCTGTCGCTCCCCGGCTGAACGCATACGGTATGCAATGGCTTTTTCGCAGACGCGGTTGACGATGACTGAACCATGGTCACGTTCAACCAAGTTCAGGAACATGTCGAAAGGTGCATCCCCGCCCGAGCAGGTATGCAGATCTCCATCATGTTCAAAGGCCGTCTGGGTAGACTCTATCCCCGGAAACTGCTCGCAAAATAGCGGAAGCTGCTCCCAGTGAACGGCGCACCGGCGCCCGTCGGCCAACCCAGCCCGCGCGACAACGAGGGTGCCACTGCCGATGCAAACGAGGGGGATGCGGCGCATGCGGCATTCCCTTAGCCAGGCATCGAGTTGCCTGTTTTGGCGCGGGATGGCGCTGCCGCCGCAAATCACCGCGGCCGACGTCAAATTTGATTTTTGGGTTCTCTCGCGTTCATCTCTCAACGTGGAGTCGATGCCGACCGTCATTCGGCAACTCGACATCACGGGTTGCCCGTCTTCAGATATGACTCGCCAGCTGTAGACGTTTTCCCCGATTGCTTCGTTGGCTAACCGCAGTACTTCCACCGCGCAAGAGAACGCCTGAAGCGAGAAGCCAGGCAAGAGGTAGAAACTAAACGACCTATGCGCGGTCTGTGCAGTCGGCATCCTGGCTCCTCCTCATTTTTGCCCTGCTCAGCGTACGGCTGAACAAGGCCAGTCTCGTCATCTGCCCGGAACTGTTCTGAACGCGGCAAGGGGGAGTGAACGGTCCGTAGGGCTCCCGGAAAAGTCGCTGGGCAACGCAAGCTCAGTTGCGCAGATAACTCTGCATCGTATCGTCCAGCGCATCTTTCCACGGCGTGTGATGCTGCGGCGCCATGGTACCGGTCATAACCGATTTGTAGCTGTTGTCGCGGAAGCCCATGATGTCCTTGATCTTGTGCTTCTTCCATTGGAAGAAAGCCTCGTCGGCGCCGTCCACGTCGAAGCTTGGATAGTCGGTCTCGGCGATCAGCTCCTTGATATAGCTGCCCTGGTAGCGGATCGCGTCATAGCTGTCGTCTCCTGCATCCTCGGCCGCCACCCGCTTTTCCACGTCGGCGATCAGCTCGTTCTTGGACGCAGGCAGCTTAATCCTGCCGAGGACAACATCGCGCGCCCACCAAGCCTGCGCATCGAACATGTTGAAGGTATACCACTGGTCCTGCATGCCGAGATAAAACAGCGCCGGATTGTGGACGTAGACGACGCCCTTGTAGAGGTCAGCCGTGGCCAACCTGTTCGCTGTGCGAAGCCGCAAGTCGTCGGACATGAACGGGAAATGGTGCTTGTAGCCGGTGCAGAGGATGATCGCGTTGACGGTCGCCGTCGAGCCATCCTTGAAGGTTGCGACGTTACCCTCGACCTTGGTCAGCAGAGGCACCTCTTTCCAGTTGGCCGGCCATTTGAAGCCCATGGCCTCCGTGCGGTGGCTGACCGTGACCGACTTGCAACCGTACTTCCAGCACTGAGAACCGATATCCTCGGCCGAGTAGCTGGTTCCGATGATCAGTATGTCCTGACCGACAAATTCTCGTGCGTCGCGGAAGTCGTGAGCATGGAGGATACGGCCATTGAATGTCTCGAATCCGGGGAATTCCGGAACGTTTGGGGTCGAGAAATGGCCCGACGCGACGATCACGTGGTCGAACTCTTCCGAGTAGGATCGGTCATTGGGAAGATCGTGCACACGCACGGTGAACTTGCGGGTCTCAGCGCTCCAGGTCACATGCCTGACAACGGTTGAAAAACGGATCCACGGGCGGACGCCGGCCTTCTTCACGCGACCTTCGATGTAATCAAACAACACGGCCCGGGGCGGATAGGAGGCAATCTGCTTGCCGAAGTGCTCCTCGAAGGAATAGTCCGCGAATTCGAGACCCTCCTTGGGGCCGTTGGACCATAGGTAGCGATACATCGAGCCATGCACCGGCTCGCCAAATTCGTCCAGGCCCGTGCGCCATGTGTAATTCCACAACCCTCCCCAGTTCCTTTGCTTTTCAAAGCAGACGATTTCGGGGATCTCCGCGCCTTTCTGCGCCGCGGACGCAAAGGCGCGCAGCTGAGCCAAGCCGGACGGACCGGCACCGATGACGGCAATCCGTTTCTTCATCATGATTCTCCCATTTGGTCTGAACCGGTTTGTGATAGATTGGTTCTTTTGGTTCAAACCAGTTATGATCGAAACGGCAAACATGTCAACTAATATTCATGGAAGGAAAATCAATTTGCGCCAGAATCGGCCTCGCTTTATGAACGGTCGGTAAGGAGCCGCCATGAACGCCACCAGCCTAGTGCAACGACTTGCAGTGAACGCCCAGGTCAAACGGCTGGGAGTCGGTGCACAACGTGTGGTCAAAGTAGGCTTTCTAGGGCCGCTCAGCGGGCCTGTCCGCTCTTGGGGGCTGCCGGGATTGAACGGCTGCCGCATCTGGGTGGACTGGATTAATCGCACGGGCGGAATGCTCATCGGAGGGACGCGGCACAACGTCCAACTATTGGCCGAGGACTGCGGCTATATTCCCGATCGGGCGGCGGAAGGGGCTCGGCGCCTCGTGCAGGATCACGGGGTAGGGCTGCTGATGATGCACGGAGGCGACACGTTCCGTCCGATCCAGGACTATCTCATGTCGCGCAAGATCCTGACCTCGACGCTGCTGCCGAGCGATCTTTCGCCCGACACACCGTACCTGATCGCGCCGAGCGAGATCCATCCCCTCTACAACGTCACGGCAGTCGAATGGCTTGCACGCAACCGCCCCGACCTGCGCCGCGTGGCGATGTGCAGCCAGACGGATGCGCTAGGCCTGCCTTCGCTGGCTACCTATCGGGCTGCCTTTGCAGCCGAGGGGATCGCGTCGGTGGGCGAGATCCGCTACGCGCCGGAGGCTACGAACGCCGACGAAATACTGCGCGCAATGCTGGCCGGCAGTCCCGACATTTTGTGTTGGTGCACGAGCTATGAGCCAATGGTTCACGCGCTGACTGAGGCTGCTTTCCGGTCGGGATTTCGGGGCCAGATCATTTCATGTACTGCCGACTATTATCGGCGGCTGGTCGACCGGACATCGATCGATTTCATGGAGGGCTTTTTGTTCCAGTTCCCGGACTTCGACGATCCAGAGCTCCGCGACAAGGCCTTCTTCTTCAATCGCCCGGCCGAGTTCTTCGCGGAGTACAATCGGCGTTTCCCGGACAGCTGGAGCGCGGTTTCCTGGGAATACGTTGCCACGCTCGACCTTTGGCATGCGGCGGTCGAGAAAGCTGGAACGGCAGCGCCTGTCTCCGTTCTCGCAGCGATGAAGCATGGCGGGCTCGGCGAACATGCGTTCGGAATGGCGAAATGGGCGGGCTCGGAACTGTTCGGGAATGACAACGCTCTGATCGGCGACTGGCCCGTCGTACGCATTACGAATGGCCACGCGCGTATCGTAGCCTTTGGGTCAGTCCCGACTTGGCTGCAGAGGCACGGCGCCCGGTTGCGCGACGAAATGCGCGCGCTTGGGCTGATGTGGGACCAGCGCCATTCCAGTGTGTCCGGAGAGCTGCGCATCGCCGCCGGATCGGACTGACCGAGGCTCAATCTTCTTGTAGAAGCAGCTTTTGCTCCTCAATCAGCAGCAGCTTGGTGAATTCGACCGCACTCTCGATATCCCGGGCGATGATCGCGTTGAGCAGCGTGTTGTAACGGCGCTGGTAGTCCTGTATTCGCCTGGGTGTCAGATGCCGCCGGTTGAGGGCGGCGCGGAAGCTCTGGCGGCGAGCCTGGATCAACAGATCGTAGCATGATGTCAGCAGCGGATTTCCCGCGCCGCGGGCTACCTGACGGTGGAATTCTTCCTCGAGCCGGGCGAATTCCGCCGCGTCGGTTTGAACCCCTTCCATGGCGGACAACGTCTCGCTCAGTCCTTCAATGGCACGCGGCGACATGTTGATGATGGCGAGCCTCATCATGTCGGGTTCGATTATTCCGCGCATCACCAAGAGGTCGAGCGGGCTCGTCTCGGCAGCAACACCTCCGGTTGCGTCATCCGGGGCT
Source organism: Mesorhizobium silamurunense (assembly GCF_014843905.1). Classification (NCBI taxonomy): domain Bacteria; kingdom Pseudomonadati; phylum Pseudomonadota; class Alphaproteobacteria; order Hyphomicrobiales; family Phyllobacteriaceae; genus Mesorhizobium; species Mesorhizobium silamurunense. The sequence continues at coordinate 10,547 of NZ_LPVS01000088.1, forward strand.
GCCTGACCCTTCACGAAGCTCCCGCTCCCGGCACGCCGGCGTATGAAGCCATGTTTCTCAAGTATGTCCAGCGCTTCGCGAACCGTGTTCCGGGCGACGCCAAGTTCACCGGCCAATGTTCGTTCCGAGGGCAGTCGTTCGTCGGTGGTGTATTGCTGAGAGGTTATTCGCGCCAGCAGCGTGTCCACCACGACACGAACCGTGGCAGTGATTGAATGATCCGCGATGAGTGCCAAGGCAGCCTCATGGTTCGATGACATCAACGATGTTCCTTTCGATATCCGAAAGTTCGCATCCATTTGCGATGGTTCTGGTTGGCCGCGCAAGCCGGAACCGATGACCGCGCCCTTTGGGCGTTCAGCTGATCCTGATCGCCAATTTGGCGTTTCGCGGTCTGTTTCGCGCACGTGCCTCGCTCTCGATTTCGGTTGGCCTTCGGCTCTTCCGTGCCGGGATTTCCGATCAGTCATTTTTGCTCTCAGGGAAAAAATTTTAACAGGAGTATTGATTTCGGGAACCAGTTCTCACAAACTGGTCCAATAATTGGTATAAAAAAGGGGAATGCAATGACCAATTCCTGGAGATTCTCCACGCTCGCCGATCGCCATCGTGCGCTCGGTTCGAAGCTTGAAGACTGGAGCGGTATGGGCACCGCCTGGCAGTATTCGGGCGACCCGGAGCGCGAATATCTGGCAATCCGCACCAAAGCCGGCCTAATGGACGTCTCCGGCTTGAAGAAGGTCCATTTGAACGGCCCCGCGGCGAGCCACATCATCGACCGCGCCACGACCCGCAATGCCGAGAAGATCATGCCCGGTCGTTCGGTATACGCGACCATGCTGAACGACGCCGGCAAGTTCATCGACGACTGCGTGATCTACCGGATGGGACCGAACAGCTGGATGGTCGTGCACGGCTCGGGCGGCGCCCACGAACAGCTCACCATGGCGGCTACCGGGCGCGACGTCGCCATCCGATTTGATGACAATCTCCACGACTTGTCGCTGCAGGGGCCGCTTGCCGTCGACTACCTGCAAAAGCACGTGGAAGGCATCCGGAACCTGAACTACTTCAGCCATATGCACACCTCGCTTTTCGGTCTGCCGGTGACGATCTCGCGCACTGGCTACACGGGCGAGCGCGGCTACGAGATTTTCTGCCGCGGCCAGGATGCTCCTGCGATCTGGGACCGGATCCTCGAAGAGGGCGCGGGTATGGGCATCATCCCCTGTCGGTTCACGACGCTCGATCTGCTGAGGGCCGAAAGCTATCTGCTGTTCTTCCCGTACGACAACTCGGAGAAGTATCCTTTTGAGAACGAGGGCCCCGGCGACACGCTGTGGGAGCTCGGACTTGACTTCACCGTCTCGCCTGGGAAGGTGGGCTTCCGCGGCGCCGAGGAGCACTATCGGCTGAAGGGCAAGGAGCGCTTCAAGATCTACGGCGTCAAGCTCGAGGGCACGACGCCGGCCGAGGAGGGCGCGCCTTTGCTCAAGGACGGCAAGAAAGTCGGCGTGGTGACGATCGGCATGTACTCCGGCCTCAACAAGCACAATATCGGCATTACCCGTATGCCGGTGGATTGCGCGGTCGACGGTGTTGAGATGACCGTTCAGAATTCGACCGGTGAAATCCGTTGCGTCGCCCATTCGATGCCATTCTTTGATGCGGAAAAGAAGCGTCGCACCGCCAAGGGATAGGTCGCTGTGGATTCAAGCCCGCAAATCAACCAAAACGGAGCCGAGGGTCAAAGTCAGTGTTAGAAGGCTCGATTCCAAGCCGCCCTGTCTATGGCGTGCTGGAGATACGGCCGGGGCGACTGCATTTGATGGTCGCCGACGCCGAAGGTGCGCAGGCGATCCTCGATTTGGCCGCCTCTGCGCCCTCCGATTTCTTCGCCGGGGCCCACATCATTTATCTCCCCAAGAAGTCTGGAGACAAGTTCGTCGCCAGGCTGGAGCGACTTGCCCCTGCCCAACTCTATGTTGGGCCGAGCTACGAGGCCGCGCTTCCACGGCTAAGGCGGGTCCTGGCAGGAGCGCACATGGGCCTGCAGGTCTATCTGGCGGGAACCGAAGGGCTAATGGGGCAGGCGATGTTCGAGGCTACGCAGGCCGGCATCCCGCATTCCGCGATCCAGACGGAGCACCGCGGCTCCACCGTGCGCCGCGTGCAGTGCGTGCATTGCAAGGGTATCACTGAAGATGTGACACACGATCCCTTCCGATGCGCCCATTGCGGGTTGCATCTGTTCGTGCGCGATCACTACTCGCGCCGCATTGCGGCCTTCCAGGGCGTGCGCATCGATGCGGAAGATCCCGGCAATATACCCGAATCCGTGGAGCGGTTCAGATGAGTGCAGGAGCCGCAAAAATACCTGTGACTGTGGCCGAGGTCACGCCAGTCAACGAGCTCGTCACCCGGTTCAGGTTCGTACGCCGTGACGGCGGTCCGATGCCAACTTTCTCGGGAGGTGCGCACACGGTCGTGGAGATGAACGACAAGGATCGCGTACGCCGTAATCCCTACTCGATCATGAGCGATCCCGCCGACCGGGAAGGCTATTCCATCTCGATCCGCCGCGACGACAATGGAAGAGGCGGTTCGTTGTTCATGCACCGGCAGGTGAGGCCGGGGATGGAAATGATCATCTCCAACCCAGTCAATCTTTTCGCGCTGGATTTGCGGGCGAGAAAGCACCTGTTGCTTGCCGGAGGCATCGGCATCACGCCGTTCCTCGCGCAGATCAAGCAACTCGCCGCCATGAATGGAAACTTCGAGCTGCACTACTCCGTGCGGACGGCATCCCTTGGCTCCTACGCGGGCGAGCTGGTGGCCAACTATCGCTCGCGCGTCCATCTCTACCATGACGACCGGAGCGAGCAGATTGACCTGCCGGCGCTGCTCGACGGGCAGCCGCTCGGCACCCATGTCTATGTCTGCGGGCCCAAAGGTATGATCGGCTGGGTGCGCAAGACCGCGACCGCGCTCGGATGGCCGCGAGAGGCGGTGCATCACGAAGAATTCCTTGCACCTGCCTCGGGCAAGCCCTTCGAGGTTATGCTGGCGCAGTCGAACAAGATGATCCAGGTCGGCGAACACCAAAGCCTGCTCGAAGCGATCGAAGCCGCCGGCGTGGAGGCGCCCTATCTGTGCCGCGGCGGAGCCTGCGGTCAGTGCGAGACCGACGTTTTGGAGTATGAGGGAACGTTCCTGCACAAGGACCATTGGCTGACGCCGACGCAATGCGCCAGCGGCACCAAGATCATGCCTTGCGTATCACGCTTCGAAGGCAAAACGTTGGTGTTGGATCGATAGCGAGGAGGACGCTGCGATGACTATCATCTTCAAGGAAGAAACCTTCCACGACGATTTCACCTTCCGCAACTCGCCGGAGGCGGTCAAGCGCTTCCCTTTCCCGTTCCCCGAGGACAGCTACATGTACTCAGTGAACCTGGAGCCGCACAAATCATACCGTCCAGGCAGCGTCTACGAGCGGACTTTCGACGTCGATGAGCACTACGTCTCGGAGATGCGCGACCGTGCCCGCGTCCTTGCCGAAGACCCGTTGCGCTGCCAGTCGCTGCCGCACATGACCTTGGCCGGCTGGGATCTGCTCGAGCTGATCATGACCTCGAAGGCAGAAGAGTATCCAGAGCTTTTCGAGCTGCGCCGCGACGGCGCCAAATGGCACTGGATCAACCGCCCGCTCGGCATCGAGCAGAAGTTCACCTTCCTCGATGAGACCACACTGCCCTATGGCCCGATGGAGTACATCACGCGGCAGACCCAGGGCGACTTTGCGGTACTTGACCAACGCGACGACAACCTGTGGATGGACGCCGGCATGGTGACGACACAGGCCGATTGGAGCCTTGATTTCGACATCGGCATGAACTTCTTCGAATGGCACGCCCCGGTGCCGAAAGCGCACGAGATGGGTATCTTCCAGCGCGCCTTGAAATTCCTCCTGAACGTGCAGCAGGGCTCGCCGGCGCGCCGTCTAAACTGGACGATGACCGTCAATCCCCTGCTCGATACAAGCCCCGAAAACTATCACAAATGGGGCGTGATGAAGAAAGACCTGACGCTGGAGAACATGGGGCAAATGATGCATTTGCGCGTCGAGCTTCAGACCTTCTTCCGTCTGCCTCGCTCGAATGCCCTGGTGTTTCCGATCCGCTGCTATCTCATCAAGCTAGACGAACTGGTGACGGTGCCGAAATGGGCCAGGCGCTTCCATCGTGTCATCCGCGACTTGCCGGCGGAACTGGCGACCTACAAGGGCTTCATCACCAATCGACCCAAGATCGTGGAATGGCTGTCGCGATATGACGACGGCGCTGCGACGTCGCCGGGCATTTGGCCGGACTGAGCAAGCCGTGTCCACTGGCGGCGCCAGCGGCATGGGAGTGATTGCCCGGTCGCGTGACGACCGCAGGCACCCAGGCTTCTGGTTGTCCCATGGCTGCTTAGAAATGGCCGGCCCTGTGGGGCGTCACGCTAGGCAGAGCCGGCTTCGGCCTCTCCGGGACGAAGACTTGCAGGACGTTGCTTCCGATCGGTGGCGTGCGCCGGCCTTCGCCATCACTTGAACGATGCGAGGCTACCGCTCAGCCAACTTTGTTCGCGCCGATGTCTGCGCGGCAACTTCCATCCATCGAGGCTGGCGGATTCCGACCTCGTCTCGCCGCATTGCCCAGGCGGAGCCGAAAACAAGCATCTGATTGACGGAGCAAGGCTCTCAATCACGAAGCCGACCGCCTTCCTCATCAATACGGCGCGCGGAGATGTGATCGACGAGACCGCCCTTATCCACGCGCTCGGCAAGGGGATGATTGCTGGAGCGGGGCTCGACGTCTACGCCGGAGCCGGCGCCGGCCGTAGCGCGTGCAAGGCATGCCTCGCGAAGGCCCCAATCTAACAGTGCGTCGACCTGACCGATTGTACTAGAAGGAAAATTAAATTCATGCTATGAATGGAGATCGTGGCGGATCTCGTCGATCTGGGATCAATGCCGAAAGGTGGTCGAAGCGGGAAAGTGGTCGGCCAGCGTAGGGGACTGCAAAGGGAGAAGGCGGAAAGTCAAAGGCCGGGAACGCGCATGAATGCCGCCGAGTCTAGGATCAGCGCCAATGTGTCGGGACTTAGGTGGAGTCAATGCCCGAAAAGAGCAGATTCAGGATCTTGATTGGAGAGCGCAATCCGCTCGTGGTCGCTGCCCTTGGGGATATGATCTCGCGAGATGACCGCTTCGATCTCGTTGGTAGCGTCCAGGCCGGGGAGGCTTTTCTCCGGGCGGCGTCAGCCTCAACTCCTCAGTTCGACCTCGCCGTGCTCGGGTGGAAATTGTCGGATATGGACGCCGGCGGTGTCATGACAGAGATGCAGCGGCGCAGCCTGCATGCGCGCCTCGTGATCTTTTCCAATGATCACGACATCGCTATCCTCAAGCAGTGCGTGCGCCTTGGCGTTCAGGGGTTCTGCTATCAGTTCGACGACCCGGCGATCCTTTTCGACACCCTGGTCGCGGTCGCCCATGGCCGGATTTGCGTTCCCTACCTGGACGTCTCGAAAATCAACGACACGCCGATGTCGCGGCTGACGACACGGGAACGCGAACTGCTTTCGGTGCTGGCCGACGGCTGGACCAATCTGCAGATCGCGACCCGCACCGGTATTTCCGAGAATACAGTCAAATACCACCTCAGGAACCTCTACGACAAACTTGACGTCCGCAACCGGGCGATGGCTGTGGCGCTCTACGCCGGCGAGAAAAACCGAGGGCGCGTTTGAACTCACCGTGAGAGTTTTGCCATGGCCTGCATCGCTGCTCTTGGCAATCCTCCGTGAGGGACAGTCGTCACGGCCTGGTGGCTCGGTCTCACAGCTGTCCGGGTGGCTTTGAAGCAATCCGTGACAGCTTGGCCCTCTCCAAGGAAAGTCCGGGTACTGCGGTTCGTCCGTTCATGTCAGGGATAAGCGGGAAGGGCGACAGGGACTACCCGCGCAGCGAATAGGGGCATCGCAAGCCTTGCTGCGTCAGCGTAAAGCATCCGTTCCGAGGCGCGAACCAGATCCCTGCCGATGATCGCTTCCAGAACACCTTGTGTTCTGAGCGGCATCAGATCGGTGCAGTCGCTCATTCTGACGAAAACGCTGCTGATCGGTATGGCAACGCCGTGGATCGGAACGAGTGGCTCTTCGTCTTTCTCGCCCCATTCCTCGAGCGCCTCGAGCGCTTCGTGAAAAGCGTTCTGGAGGGTGATCGGCGCATGCCCTTCAAAAAGATCTGGAAACACCTTGTGCATATCCATGTCCAAGTCCCTCCCGAGGTCCCCTATGAAACGCGCTGAGCTAGCGGGTTATGGAATATCAACCTCAGTCTAAATTATCTCGCTTCCTTTTTCCTATAAGGCAACATGTTTGCATAACAGTTAACTGGCGTCCAGCTCCAAAACGCGCTGGACCAATGTTGGCAAGATCGTGATTCATGCCTGGTTCGGCAGTCCCGGTTTGGCCTTGCCGATCATCACTCGGTTGGTGTCCCAACCCACCCGAACGAATGGTAAATCTACCCGTCCGGGCGTTTTCAAGGAGGCGGAAAGTCTATCTGCTTCCAGATGGAGAATCCCGGGATGTCCGCTTCGTTGGGCAAGTTCGGGACAACATTGGAAGAATGGGTGCCGCTTTGAACGACAGCAGACCACTCAGCTGTCATGAGGACGTCAGGGGCCTGCTTTTCAGGCTCCTGACGTCCGTCGTCAGCGAACGGGAACCCGGGATGGGGGATGTTCTGACCGGGCGCGCAAGCCTCGACACCCTCACCGACGCCCAGCGCATTCCGGCCCTGCAGGCGACAGGGATATGGTTCCAGCTTGTCGCGATCGCGAACGAATTACTGGCAATGCGTTCACGCCGCGAGCTTGAGCAGATGGGCGGCGCAGACGAGGTGATCGGTTCCTTCGCCAATGTCATAGGTGAAATAAAAGCCGCCGGTTACCCGGCCGAGGAGATCCAGACCGCCCTCGACACACTGAGTGTCGGTCCAACCATGACCGCCCACCCGACCGAGGCAAAGCGAGTCACGGTTCTCGAAATCCACCGGCGCATCTACCGCAAGCTCACGGAGCTCGAACAGCAGCGCTGGGCGCCGCGCGAGCATCAGCAATTGATCGACGATCTCAGGAGCGAGATCGAGTTGCTGTGGATGTCGGGTGAGTTGCGGCTTGAACGCCCCTCGGTTGAAAGTGAGATTGCCTGGGGACTGCATTTTTTCCGCGAGGTGATCTTCGAGGCGACTCCGAAGATCTATGATGCCGTCGAGGAAGCGCTCGCCTGTCACTACCCGAAATACGATCTCAAAGTGCCATCCTTCATGCGCTACGCGTCGTGGATCGGCGGGGACCGTGACGGCAATCCGAATGTGACTGCAAGCATTACCGCTTGTGCACTCAAGGAATCGCGCCAGGCGATTATCGGCTGGTACATCCAGCAGGTTCGCCGACTGGTCACGGTGCTTAGCGTCAGCGCCAATGTCGTCGACATCCCGGAAGACTTCAACAAGGCGCTGGCCCAGGCGCTGCATCGGAGCGGTGCGGCCCGGGAGATTGCGGCGCGCAATCCGGGAGAGCCGCTGCGGCAGTTCGCGGCTGCGATGCTGGATCGCTTGCGGGCCATGCTCGGTGAGACCGCGGCCAAGCCGTATGCCCGCTCGGAGTTGTTCAAGACCGACCTGCGCCACCTCGAAACGGTGCTTGCCAACCTGGGTGGCAATCTCGTCGCGCGGCGCTTCGTTCGCCCCTTGCGCCGGCAGGTCGAAACCTTCGGCTTCCGCACCGTCGCATTGGACATTCGCCAGAACTCGACGGTCGTCAATCGAGTGCTGGCCGAGCTTTTCAGACTTACTGACGGGGATCAGGCGCCCGCGCCCGATACGCCACAATGGAGCCTGCGCATTCGTAAAGCGCTCAGTACTGGCGAGCAGCTTGGGATCGACCGAGGCGCTCTCTCCGCGGAGGCGCGCGAGCTCCTTGACCTGTTCGACGTCATTCGCGGGGCCGCGTCTGGACTGAACGGCGGTGCTGTGGGCGCCTTCATCCTGAGTATGACACGCTCTTGCGATGACTTGCTTGCCGTCTACCTGCTCGGCCAGTTTTGCGGCATGGCCACCGCGCTCGACGGCAGCGGCACAATCGGACTGCGTGTCGTGCCACTTTTCGAGACCATTGCCGATCTGCGTGCCGCCCCCGACATTTTAGATCGGCTGCTGGCCGTCTCGATCGTGCGCCGCTCGTTGAGCGACTTCTCCAACCGGCAGGAAGTCATGCTGGGATATTCCGACTCGAACAAGGATGGCGGGTTCCTCGCTTCGAACTGGGAGTTGAACAAGACGCAAAGACGTATCCACGCCCTTGGCCAGAAGCGGAAGATCAAGATCAGCTTTTTCCATGGCCGTGGCGGTTCGGTCAGCCGGGGCGGTGCGCCAACGGGCCGTGCGATCGCCGCCCAGCCCGCCGGCACAGTCGGCGGAGCCATGCGCGTGACGGAGCAGGGCGAGGTGGTGTCGTCGAAATTCGCCAACCGTGGCACAGGGCGTTACCAGCTCGAAATCTTCGCCGCGAGCGTTTTCGCCCACAGCGTCAAGTCGGCCAACGAGCCCGAACTGAGGGACATTCCCGAGTTCAACGAGGCTCTGGAGGCGTTGACCGGCATGTCGCAGGCGTCCTATTCGAGCCTTATCAACGAGCCGGGTTTTATCGACTATTTCCATCAGGCGAGTCCTGTGGAGGAGCTGTCGCTGCTCAAGATCGGATCGCGTCCGGCACGCCGCTTCGGGGCCCGCGACATATCCGACCTGCGCGCCATTCCTTGGGTTTTCGCCTGGAGCCAAAACCGGCATCTGCTGACCAATTGGTATGGCATCGGCAGCGCGCTCAATTCCTTCCTCAATGTTCGCGGCAACGCCGGATTGGATCTGCTCAGACAGATGTTCGAGCGCTCGCGCTTCTTCCGTCTCATCGTCGACGAGGTCGACAAGGGAATTTACCAGACCGACATGGAAATCGGCCGGCTCTATGCCGGTCTGGTGCAAGATAGCGAGGTGGGTGAACGGATCTACCGCAAGATCGCCGCCGAATATCTGCTGACCCGAAAGATGATCGCCGAGGTCAATGGCGGCCTGAAAGTCTCGCAGCGCTTCCCCACCTTCAAGCAGCACTTCGATCGCATTAGGCCGCAGATGGACAGCATACACCGACTGCAGGTGCAGCTCTTGCGCGAGGTCCGCGCACAGGACGGCTCCACCGCAAAACCCAAGCGGGCGGTCAACGCGCTTTTGCTTTCGATCAACTGCATTTCAACCGGTCTTGGCTGGACTGGGTGATTGGCAATCTTGACGCAAGCGTCGCGTCGCAAGGGAGGAGCCTAATGAACATATCGACCAAGCTTGGTACCGGTGCCGCAGATCGTTTCTTCCGCGCCGGCGTGGCCATTACAGATCATGCCGTCAGCGACGCCATGAAGCGCGAACTCACACGCCAGCGCGACGAGATCGAGCTGATCGCTTCCGAAAATATCGTCTCCAAGGCGGTGCTCGAGGCACAAGGTTCGGTGCTGACCAACAAATATGCAGAGGGCTATCCGGGCCGCCGGTACTATGGCGGCTGCCAATTCGTGGACGAGGTCGAAGATCTGGCGCGCGAGCGCGCCAAGACATTGTTTGGCTGCTCGTTCGCCAACGTCCAGCCGAACTCCGGCAGCCAGGCCAACCAATCGGTTTTCATGGCGCTGATGCAGCCGGGGGATACCTTTCTGGGTCTCAACCTCGCCGCCGGCGGACATCTCACCCACGGCGCGCCGGTCAACCAATCCGGCAAGTGGTTCAATGTCGTTTCCTACGGAGTTCGCCCCGATACTCATCGCATCGACCTCGATGAGGTGCGCGATCTGGCACGCAAGCACCGGCCCAAGGTGATCCTCGCCGGCGGTTCCGCCTATCCGCGCATTATCGATTTCAAGGCCTTTCGCGCGATAGCCGACGAGGTCGGCGCCAAGCTGTTCGTGGACATGGCGCATTTTGCCGGCCTGGTTGCTGGTGGCGTCCACCCCAACCCCCTTGAGCACGCCCACGTGGTGACTACAACCACCCATAAGACCCTGCGCGGCCCGCGTGGCGGCATGGTGCTGTCCAACGATGACGAGATCGGCAAGAAGATCAACTCGGCAGTGTTCCCCGGCCTCCAAGGGGGACCGCTAATGCACGTAATCGCCGCAAAAGCAGTCGCTTTCGGCGAGGCGCTGGCGCCCGAATTCAAGGTTTATGCGGCAAACGTTGTGGCCAATGCCAAGGTCCTTTCCGAGACCCTCGCCGAGGGGGGCGTTGATATCGTCTCGGGCGGTACCGACACGCATTTGATGTTGGTCGACTTGCGGCGCAAACGACTGACTGGCAAGTCTGTTGAGGCCGCACTCGGTCGCGCCCACATCACCTGCAACAAGAATGGCATCCCATTCGACCCGCAGGGCCCGATGGTGACGTCGGGCATCCGCCTAGGCAGCCCGGCCTGCACCACACGCGGCTTGCTCGTGGAAGAATTCCGTCAGGTCGGACGCCTGACGATGAGCGTGATCGATGGGTTGGCTGCCAATGACGAGGCCGGCAACGCAGCAATCGAGGCGGCGGTGCGCGAGGAGGTGCACGATTTGGTTAGCCAATTCCCGATCTACGACTGATCCCTGGAACGATTCAGCTTTGATAGAACTGGTAGTAAAGAAATTGCTGCAAAGTAATTCCAGGCGAAAGCCGCTCCCCTTTCCTAGCCGGGTGAAGCGGTATTTCTTTGCACAAGAAGTAATCCCGCAAGACGGTCCGGATTTAGCCTAGCCTAGTGAAGTTAAAGTGTTTGGTAGAATCGCTGATTCGCCCCAACTATTTATTTTGCGCAATTCCGGACGGAAGTCGTCAAACAATTTCATGGAATTGCCAAACGTTCGATCGCTCCTGATTGGCGGAACGCGTAGGAAAGACTGATTGTCAGGCGTGCAAGTTCGCCGGAGATGCCGGCTAGCGAGCGATCATCGATCGTGACGACGGCTTGAATTTCCACCCAGGCAACCCGTGTGGCAAGGCTTCCGGTGGTCGCGCTCCGCAATCCAAAGATGCGCTCGCCAGCCACCTGGTTTGAGGCGTTACGAACCCGTGGCGCGCGAAGGCAAATCCTTATCCAAGTTCAAATCTGTTTAGGAGCATCTCTGCCTTACCGACGCCATCCACTATCTGCATCGCGTCACTTGACAGGAAATTAACTTTGCCGGATATTCCTGTTGGGAAATTAATTTTCCCTACCGCAAAAGCGCAACGAAGCCGAAAATGGCCGTCTGGAGGAGAACAAATGGAAGCAACAATCAGTAGTCGAACTGGCGAACTCGACCTCAACCAGCGCATCGACAAAATGCACGCTCGCGATCGCGCAGGCCTGTTGGCCTTCGTTGTCGTGCTGTGGGGCACACTTCTGTTCGCGCTGTTCAGCGTCTGGCCTTACATCTCGATCCCCGCCATGCGCATTATCCTGTCGGTCGCATGCGCGTTGGTGTTGGCCTTCAACACGGCGGCCATAGTCGCCATGCTGCGCCACTACGCTGAAGACAAGCATTTCATCTACGGCCTTGACATCAAGCATCTCGACGAGATGCGCGGGCGCCGGGGCTAAGGAGCTAGCAAATGGCATATCAACCTCCCAAACAGGGCCTCGCCGGTCAGGTCTTCGACGTTATTACCCTGCTCGTCCTGACAGTGGGCGCCCTCTATTTGCCGCTTTACCTGGGCTTTGCCGGCGCCGCTAAAACGCCTAACCCGATCGCCAACCCGACCTGGGAAGCGCTCGGTCAGAACGCGACCGAGGCCAAGCAATGGGCGGCGATTGGAATTACCGACCCGGCTGCCGCGAACGACATCATCACCGCCCGCTTCGATTACAGTTTCAGCTGGGCCCCGCTGATCGTCATGGCGGTGCTGGTGATTGGCTATTTTGTCCTGGTTGTGCGGCTTTCCGACAGGGAATACCGCGAAGTGATCGAAGAACGCTTCGATCCAAAGCGGCGATAGGGAGGCGACCATGGATATCTGGAACATTCTCGAATACGTGGCCTGGGCCCTGTCAGCCATGTTCGGTGCGCTGATGCTCATCAACCTCATTCGCATAGACACCACCTACGATAACGAGCTGCTGACCTCATCACGCGAAGGCGAGATCGAGGTGACGGCCGAGCGCCACCAAATCTGAGGGGACGGACATGGCAAATGTGACTGCAACCGCACCCGCAACCGAGCGACTTCAGCTCCTGCGCGTGCTCGGCCCCGCCCATATCTGGGCTCTCGGCGTCGGCATCGTGCTCGTCGGCGAGTATATGGGCTGGAACTTCTCTGTCGGCAAAGGCGGCATGATCGCCGGGCTCGCCGCCTGCTGGGTGGCTGGTCTGCTCTACACCTGCGTGGCGATGATCGACTCCGAAGTGACGTCGACCATCGCCGCCGCTGGCGGCCAGTACGCTCAGGCCAAGCACATCGTCGGGCCGTTGATGGCCTTCAATGTCGGCCTGTTTCTTGTCATGGCCTACACCATGCTCGAGGCGGCCAACGCGATTACCGTCGGCTATCTGCTCGACACGGTCGCGGGGATGATGGGCCATACCGGCCTCAACCAGAAGCCGTTCATCATCCTTTCCATCATGTTCCTGGCGTGGCTCAATTTCCGCGGCGTTTTGGCTACACTGACCTTCAATCTGGTCATCACGGCCATTGCCTTCCTGGCGATCATTGCCCTGTTTGTCTCGGTGCAACTCGGCGCCTCTGCCGTGCCGATGGACTTTTCGGCGATCACGACGTCTCCGCTGCCCTATGGCTGGATCGGCATCGTCGCGGCCCTGCACTTCGGCTTGTGGTATTATCTCGGCATCGAGGGAACCTGCCAGGCCGCCGAAGAAGTGCGATCGCCAGCGCGTTCGCTGCCCTATGGCACCATGGCCGGCATCATGACGCTGCTGATCGCCGCGACCATGACCTGGTATGTCTGCTCTGGCCTCCTGCCTTGGGAATATCTCGGCCAAGCCGGAACACCGCTCTTCGACGCTGCGCGCGTCACGGGCAACACCGGATTGATGGTGCTTCTCTTCGTCGGCACGATGTTTTCGACTCTCGCTTCGGCTAACGGATGCATCAACGATGCCTCGCGAGCTTGGTTCTCGATGGGCCGCGACCGCTACCTGCCGAGTTGGTTCGGCGCAGTGCACCCGGTCTACCGCACGCCGTACCGGTCGATCGTATTTCTGGTACCCATCGCGCTCATTTTCGCGCTTGGTGCACCGCTCGATCAGGTCGTGACCTTCTCGATCCTCTCAGGCTTGCTCGGGTACACCTTCATGACGTTCAACATGGTCATGTTCCGGCGCAAATGGCCGCTCGACACGATCAAGCGTGGCTATGTGCATCCCCTTCACCCACTGCCGGTGATCGTCCTTTTGACGCTGTGCGCTGCTGCCTACTTCGCCGTGTTCCTGGGCTACGGCACGCAGCTTAGCGCGATGATGTGCTTCTACATCGTGGCATCGCTTTGGTTCCACTTCCGGCGCTACCGGTTCGTCCGCCGTGGTGACCAGTTCACCATGCCCTGGCCGAAGCCGCTCGGTTATTAAGTCAACCAGACGGGCGGCGCTGCTGTGCCGCCCGTCCTTGCAAGGCGATCTCAATGATCACCACACTTGCGTTTTCGGCCTTTGTCGTCGCCTCCTGCGCTTGGATAGGCAAGCGCGCGATCAGCGACCATCGTGCCTCCCTCGCGAAACGCAGGGGGCTTCTGGATGAGGCGGCGAGGCTCTTTCCCGACGCGCGGATGAGCTTCGCCCCCGACCATTTCCCCATTCTCGTCAGTCGCCTTGAGGACGGCAGGCAGGTCCGGATCGAACTCCTTGCCGATACGATGGTGACGCGTCGACTGCCGCAGCTCTGGCTCCGGGTGACACTCAGCGAAGTTAGCGAACGTGGCCGGCCAGCGATTGGCGCTCTCGCCCGCCCGACCGGTGCTGAATATTATTCGCTCGTCCATGACTTGCCTGAATGGATGGCGCCGCCGGAGATGGAAACTTCACTATTGATGCGGGGCGATGGTCACGCCTCTGCGTGGCAGGTTGAGCGCGCCGTAGCGATCTTCCAAAAACTCTTTTCCGATCCCGCCGTTAAGGAAGCCGTCATTTCGCCGCGCGGTACCCGGGTGATCCGTCAGGCCGCTCAGGGCGAGCGCGGAGCACATCTATTGCTGCGGCAGATCCGCTTTGCCGTCACGACGATTTCCGCCGATCTCGTCAGCAAGGCAGTCGCGGAGGCGGAGTCCCTGAGCGAGGCGCTGAGCGCGGGCGGCGCTATCACCGCTGTCCACGAAGCCGCCTGAGGTCGCCGATGGCCAAGCCAATCAATCCTTACCTGGTCCTCGCTATGGCGGCCCTCTGCCCTGGGGCCGGTCATTTTGCCGTACGCGACCCAAAGCGCGGGCTGGCGTTTGCTTTCTTCGTGCTTTTCTTTTCGGTGATCAGCTACATGACGACAACCCCGGACCAATCGTTCGTCGGGCGACATGCGTTCGGGTTGTTCGTGTGGGCACTATCGATCCCGGATGCCTATCGTCGCGCCCGGATCCTGGTGACGGCGGCAGCAAGCGGGAGGCATCAAAGCCGTCTCGCTTGAGCGAAGAGACTGCGAGATTCTTGCCGGCTCGTGCTCGCGCCGGCGGTCGCCGGGCAACCCCAAGCCGCAACGATGCTTCTTCTTGTCAGTATTTCTCGGCGGCGTGCTGCCGGGTGGGGCCGCCCAGCGATGCTTGTTGTGCATTGGCGACGGTACTTTTCGGCGACGCCTCCGAAGCGTTATTGCTCGGCCGAATAACCGAAATTCGTCCCGGCCGATACCGATAGGTCCTGAGACCTCAAAATATTTTTGCGGCGATTACCTTCACGTCGATGTCGTTGAGCGCATAGATGGCCGACGTTTTGGGATCGCACTTCTCGGGCCAAATCACGCGGTCGTAGATCGATTACTGCTCCTTCTTGAACAAATCCTGGAAGATGAGCTGGCCCCAAGTGCGGCCGCGTGCGTGCACCAGCGCGCCACCCTCGTTGAGCTTTCCCAGCTTGACGGGTGCGAACCCGAGTTGTTTGGCCAAGGCCGCCACGGGAGCGATCGCGTCCTCGTCGTCGCTCGACAGAAAGACGACCCGGTGGCCGCCCTCGACGACCGGATCGGCAGCCAGGGTGGCCGCAACCAGGTGATTGAAACCTTTCACGAACTTGGCGCTGGTGAACGAATTCGCAACGAAGGCGGAGGACGGGAGACCGTCCAGCTCCTCAACGGGAACTAACGCGTTCATCGCGTCGATGACTGTCTTGCCTTTCCAGCTCGGCAGGGCCTTCGCAACCTCGCGATGCTCCCCGAACGGGACCGCCAAGATGATTGTGTCGGCCTCGAGTGCATCCCGCAGCGACTTGGCGACGACCGTGGGTCCAATCGCCCGAGCCTGCGGCGCCAACGCCTCGAACTCGGCGCGACAGTGATGGTCTATCCACCGGGCTGGGTCACGCTTCCGGTTTCGATCTTCTCGCTGACCGATCGCGGCGACATCTTCGCGGGCGCGGCGCTCACCATGATCCTGCTGGTAGCGACCCTGGTCCTTTTGCTCGGACTGGAACGCATTACGCAGAGCGCGGCGGGATCGTAGGTCGGTGAAGTGCGGCTACAATCCGCTCGCGTCGCTGGCTTGAGCCGCCGCTCCGTGGCAAAGCGAAAAGTTAGACCGGCGCCGTCGGGCTCAGCAATCGCCTTGACCCCCGATTTTTTTGTGCGATGGCGCCAAACTAATCACGTGCCTGGCCCATGAGACCAAATTATTCGTAGTTATCTTGGACCGATCAGGAACGCGAAAGGTGGCGGCATGGACCGGCGGATGGCGGAAGGTGAGTCTGCTTCCACCGTATTTGCCCGTGTCGCCGACTTCGTGTTGCGCAGGTCGGCCAACGCGTTCCCGCGCGAAGTTCTGAAGTCGTCAGCGCTGCGGTTCCTCGACACGATGGGCATTGCCATCACCGGCGGGCCGATGCAGGCGGGACGCATCGCGCGCGCCGCCGCCGTCCTGCTCTACGGTTCCGGCGCGGACCGGCACGCGGCAAGGATGATCTTCGACGGTGGGCGCGTCAGCGTGGCAGGTGCCGCCTTCGCCGCGGCGACCCAGACCGACAATCTCGACGGTCACGACGGCTATCCGCCGACCAACGAGCACATCGGCGTGGCGGTCGTGCCGGCGCTTCTGGTCGCGCAGACGCGCGTCGAAGCCGTGCTGGTGCGGAGCGAGGGAGGCTTCGACGTCTTCTTCGACATCGCCTCGACCGCCTTCTTCATCAGAACAGTCGCCGCGGCAGCGACTCTTGCCGCCGGCGACGCGACGATCCGGGAGAACCATCGATGAACAGTGTGCAAGGCGTCATCGCGCCTATCCTGACGCCCTTCGAAAAAGACGGCAGCGTCGCCCGCGACCTGTGGGTGAGCCATGCGAAATGGGTGCTTGCCCAAGGGGCTCATTACCTTTCGCCTTTTGGAACGACCGGCGAGGCGTTGTCGCTGTCGCCGCGCGAGCGCATGCAGGCGCTGCAGTGGCTGGCCGAGGCCGGCATCCCGGCGGACAAGATGATGCCCGGCACGGGCGTCACCGCGCTGCCGGACACAATTGAGCTCAGCAGGCATGCCCTGGAGCTCGGCTGCGTCGGCGTCATGGTGCTGCCGTCATTTTTCTACACGGCGGCGGGCGATAACGGGCAGGCGCGCTACTATTCGGAGCTGATCGAGAAAGTCGCCAGCCCGAAGCTCAAGCTGATCCTCTATCACATTCCGCAGAACTCCGGCGTGCCGGTGTCGCCGGCGCTGACGGCGCGGCTCAATACGGCCTTCCCGGAGACGGTCGTCGCCTACAAGGACAGCGCCGGAAGCTGGGACAACACCGCCGCCGTGATCGCAGCCGCGCCCAACGTCTCCGTCTTTCCGAGTTCCGAGGGCCAGCTCACGCAAGGCCTGGCCGCAGGCGCGGCCGGCTGCATTTCCGCCTCCGTCAACCTCAATGCCAAGGCGATCCGGGCGGTGTATGACGGCGCGCGCGCAGGCCGCGACGTGTCCACCGCCGATGCCGCCATCAAGGCGTTTCGCAAGGCGGTGCAGGACGCCGGGCTGATCGGCGGCATGAAGGCGGCACTTGCCGTGCGTTCCGGCGATCATCGCTGGCTCAATCTGCGCGCGCCGCATGAGAACACCACCACGCAGGCAGGCAAGGCCTTGCTTGAGGCGCTGGGTCCTCTCGCCGATCACATCCCCGGTCCGAGGCGAGGCTGAAATGTCCGCGCGGCCAACAATCATCGTAACCACCGATGCGCCGGACGGGCCGATGGCCGTGCTGGCGGAAACCCATCCCGACCTCACGGTGCTCGGCTGCGACAGCTATAAGGCGCTTCCCGGGATGATCTCGGACACCGGCGCCGAGGTGGTGTTCACCATCAAGTTCGACCGGGGATTGCGCTATCCGCGCGCGGCGCTGGTCGAGAGTCCGACCGTGCGCTGGGTCTCGGTCGGCGGGCTTTACGCCGCCGGGCTTGCCATGTCCAATCCGATCGGCACGCGCGCCGAGTGCGCCGGAACGACCCTCGGCCCCAACATGACCTGGGGCTTCATCGCCGCCGAGACGGTCCTCCACCAGAACCGGTGAGACCGCGGGGGCGTATCGGAAATCGGCTCCGGGCACGTCGCCACCTACAGCTTTGGCCGCAACGTCCGAAATGTGACGGAGTAGCGGTGTTCCGCGAGCGGCGGAATGCTATGCTCCCATTCGTTGCGCGCCGGACCGGCCATGAGATAGACGGATCTTGGCTCGACCTCGATCGTCTCCCGGTCCCATGTCGCGCCGTTCCTGCGGCGTAGCCGGAAGCTGCAGGACGCCAGCAGGGAGACACCCGCGACGAGCTCGAAATGGGGCTTGTCGCGATGCCAGCCGATGCCGGCGCCTGGCCGGTATTCGTTGATCAGCACCTGCGTGAACTCGGACGTGGGCCGGCCGGCGAAGCCGGCGACCTTGTCGCGAAGCGGCAGCAGGAAGTCGGGTATGGCCGGTGCTTCCACGACCTCGCGGCGGTCGTAGTCGTAACGCAGTCCGAAGCCGACAACCTGCCTGTTGGCAAGATGGCCATGAAAGTCGAAGGGCTTGAACGGCAGGCCTTTGATGTGGCGGACCAACTCGCTTTCTTCATCGCGCGTGATCAGCCCCGGCCGGTAGTGTAATCCTTGCGGTAAGCTGTTTGGGGCGCCGAAAAGATCGCCCTGACGGACCTGAGCCGCGGTCCTGGATTTCGCTGATGGCATAAGCCCTCAGATAGGCAATTCGGCTGGCCTCGCAAGACCTTGTCCTGCCAACGCACGGTACGGCGGAACCTCACGACAGCTGCAGGAATTACGCATGGCAAACAGGACGTCCGTCATGCCCTCCACTGCCATCCGGAACAGCATTACGATCCGGCGACGAAGATCCTTTCGGTATGGTTCGTCCCGAGAGGCGACCGCTATGACTATGAGGAGGTTGACTGAAACCTACGCTGCGTTCGCGGCCGCTCCCTCCAAGGGTCGGTTTTTCAACGAATTCGTACGCGACCGATACAGCTTCCGCTTGGTGAAGCGCGGACCGCGGCATTGAACGCACCGATTACAGGACGGGTGTTCCTTCGCAACCGGCGCCGATCGGACCATTCCACCCTTCATCGGCTCGGCAAGCGCGTGGTCCGCTAGACCTCGTCGAACCGGCTGCCCTCCTTGGAAGGATCCTTCGACAAACCTCCTCCTCCTCGTCGTCGGGCAAGGCCTCGTCGCTGTTCTGGCTGGGGTTGTCATCGTCCTCTTCGGAGGGCGTTTCTTCCGTCTCCCCGGCGTCGGGAACGCCTTCTTCCACGACCACGCTGTCCGGAAGCACCTTGTCGCCCTCAAAGGACTCCCAGTCCTGCTGCTCGATGGCTGGGGCCTCGGCCTCGTCTTGCTGTTTGGATCGCTGCTTGTTGCGGGGGTCCATGTCGCTCTCCAATATTGTGAACCGGCGTCCGGTTCGCTCCATTGAAGAACCGCTGGAGTGACCGGTTGTTCCGCTGGCGCGGCACGCGGCTCAACGTTCGATCTGCTCGAATGTGCATTGACGCGGAGCCTTGTCGGGCCGCCAGCGCACCAATCTTGTTCCGTGCCGGAAGCGGCCAGCGGTGACGTGGTCGAAGCGAACCTCTACGACCAGTTCCGGCTGTACCGGCTCCCATTTTCCGCTGCGCTCGGTGCTCCAGCGGCTCGGGCCGCCCGGCGCTTTGCCGGTGAAGCCGGGCCCGCCGCGCAAACTCTCGAGCTTCTTGGTGAGCCCCGCCCGCTCCTCATTGCCGATGGTCGATGTGAAGCCGACATGGTCGAGTTGGCCCTGCTCGTTATATAGCCCGAGCAGCAACGACCCGACCTGAGGCTTGCCATTCAGGTAGCGGAATCCACCGACCACGCAATCGGCTGTGCGCAGCCGCTTGATCTTGATCATCGCGCGCTCGCCCGGCCGGTAGGATCCGCCCAGCGCCTTGGCGACAACCCCGTCGGTCGAGCCATGACCTGCGCCTTGCAGCCATTGTCTGGCGGTGGCGAGGCTCGTGGTGGAGGGCGAGAGCCGCAAGGAAGCCGTATCGGCCTTCGCCACGAAATTCTCGACTGCTGCTCGCCGCTCTTGCAGGGCCTTTTCGAGGAGCAACTTGCCACCCGGCGCGACGAGCATGTCGAACAGGATCAATTGCGCCGGCGTCGTCACGCTCAGTTTTTGGATCCGGCTCTCGGCCGGGTGAAGTCGCATCTGCAGCGCGTCGAAGGAGGCGCGGCCCTCGATCTCGATTACGATCTCTCCGTCGACAACGAAATCTTTCGCATCGAGACCGCGCAGCATGGCCGTAAGCTCGGGGAAATAACGGCCGAGCGGCTTCCCGGATTTCGCCCTGAGGTCAACGGTGTCATGGCCCTTGAAGGCGAGACAGCGAAACCCATCCCATTTCGGCTCGTATTCCCAGGCACCGCGATCCTCGGGCAGCTCTTCGGCGGCGCGCGCCTCCATCGGCTGCGTGTCCAGGGGCAGGGGAAACTCCTTGTTCGACGCAGTTTGGACGGAAATCTGGGAAGTCTCCATCCCACTTAAACTTTCGACCATAGCTGTGGTTTCCGGCCAACAGGAACGAGTTGCACGGCGGGGCGTTGCTTCACCACAAATCAGGAACGAAATGTTGAGCTTCGACCATCCAGTCCGGCCACTTTGCGCCATCGCATCAACATGAACTCCCGTCAGGAATCCTGATGTCGGTTTCCGGCTTGAGTTATGGTCCTCTCGGCGATCGTTGCGCGCATGTCTGCGTGGACATGCAGAGATTATTCGCCGAACCTTCGGAATGGGCAACGCCCTGGATTACCCGTGTCCTTCCCAGGATCGTGAACCTCGTCGAGAGGAAAGCCGAGCAGACGATTTTCACGCGCTTCTTGCCGGCCGAAAGGCCTGGAAGGGGGGTCGGTACCTGGAGACGCTACTATGAGCGCTGGGCCTCGATGACGATCGAGAATGCCGGTCCGGAGATGATCGAATTGCTGCCGCCGCTGTCGTCGTTCTGTCCGCCGGCGCAGGTAATCGACAAGCATGTCTATTCGCCCTGGCCGGAAGGCAGACTGCAGACAACCCTTGCCGCTCGCCGGATCGATACGCTCGTCGTCACCGGCGGAGAGACCGATGTCTGTGTGCTTGCCACCGTGTTGGGAGCGATCGACATCGGCTATCGCGTCGTGCTGGTCACCGACGCGCTTTGCAGTTCCTCAGACGCCACGCATGACGCGCTGATGACCGTCTATCATCAGCGCTTCGCGCAACAGGTCGAGACCGTCGAGATGGAGACGGTTCTCTCGGCCTGGACCTGAACGTTATGCGACGATCCCTCACGGGCACCGATTTCGCCGCCAGCATGTGCGCGTTACGGGCGCGATGCCAGAGCGATATCAAAGAGTTGAGCTCGGGATAATAGCCGGCGCAATTGCCGGTTGGAATGGAGTATGGCGTAACCCGCAGACCTCTCGCTTCGAGGTGCCGGACGTGCAGAAGACCACGAAATTCGGATCGAGGCGCGTCAGCGCCTGGCAGAACTCGAAAGGGCGCAGCTGGGTCGTCAGTGCTCAGGCATCCAGGTCGATCAAGGCGATGCCGAGCCTAGGGCGCTTGGTGCGGCGCAGATGGCCAGGTGACTCCACAACCGTGATTTCGAGTGTGGGCTGTACAGTGCCTTCCAGCAGATGTCCGCCGCGTGTCCTTCCGTCGCTCAGGCCGAGCACCGCATGAATGTGCAGACTTTGCTTGCCATTGTCGTCGACGGCGATGTCCCCGATAGCGCTCAGCACTTCGCACTGCTCGTCGACAGGTATCTTGCGGTAGGATTTCGACTTGATGTCGAACCAGCCGACTGTCGCCTTCTCGAATGCGCCGATTGCCGTCAACGAAGCGCCGCTGATCCCTTTCTGCCCGGCAAAATTCGTCAACGCGGCGACCGCTTCCTCGCCTGGGTCCAGCACGACCACGAAGGTTCTTTGTCCGGAAGTTTCTGAGACCAGCTTCGATTTCATGTCGTTCGCACCGGTCATTGCCTTGGGTGCAACTCGCAACCTGCCACGCATGTTCCCTCAGGAGCGTGCTATTCGCCGGCCGGGACGGCTTGGGCGACCGCAACAGAAGCGCCAGCGGCACCAGCAACGCCGTGGCGATCGCCGAGTAGCGGAAGACGTCGACATAGGCGAGCAGCGTCGCCTGGCGGCCGATGAGCTGCGCCACCCAGCTGATTGCTTGCGCCTTGGCCTCGACGGCAGGGGAGCCTTGGGCGGTGAAACAGGCTCGGCATGGACCCGGTCCAGTTCCGCCGGATCAATGAGCCGAAGGTGGAACCGATCGGCAAGAAGCCCTTTTCTAGCCGCAGCAACGGACAGCTCGCTGCTACCTGCCCCTGGTCTAAGCCGCCAATCCGATTGCCGAGTCGCCGTTGCAATGCGGGGAGCCCCGATCGCGGGCAAGGCGAGGGCGGCGACCTTGAGTGCTTGAGAGGTTTCCCTGCCTCGCTTGCCAGCCTCTGCTTCGGTTTCGACGAAGCAAAGGACAGAAAAAGACTTCTTTTTGCGATCCGGCCCGGATGCTCTCTTGCTGAGCCTAGAACACGCTAGGCCCGCCTGGGAGGCGACGCATAACAAGAGAGCGGCTGCCGAAACACAGCTTGGCATACGCCACTTGAATGAGGCCGGTGCCGGCAACTGCCATAGGGGAACCACGACAATGAAGACATACCGAAATCGCCTGATGACCGCGGTCGGCGCGGGCCTGCTTAGCCTGGGGCTTTCCGCTCCCGCTGACGCCGGCGCCATTCGTCTCGGCATGACCACCTGGGTGGGCTACGGGCCGCTGTTTCTTGCCCGAGACCTCGGCTACTTCAAGGAAGCCGGCGTCGATGTGGACCTGAAGATCATCGAGGAATCAGCGCTTTACATGGCGGCAGTCGCTGGCGGCGACCTCGACGGCGCCGCCTCGACGGTCGACGAACTGATGAAATATCGCTCGGACGAGCTTTGCTTCAAATACGTCCTGGCGATCGACGACAGCCACGGCGGCGACGGCGTCGTCACGCAGGCCGACGCCAAATCGCTGAAGGATCTGAAGGGCCAGCAGGTGGCCTTGAACGAGGGCTCGATTTCGGAGTTCTGGTTCAACGTGCTCCTGAAGAAGGAGGGCATGACCGAGGACGACGTCACCATCACCAACATGACCGCCGATGACGCGGCGACCGCCTTCATCGCCGGTCAGGTTCCCGCCGCCGTGACCTGGGAGCCGCACCTCACCGAGGTCCGCAAGGGCGGAAAGGGAAAGGTGCTGATCGATTCCACGACGACCCCCGGCCTGATCGTCGATGTGATCGCCCTCAAATGCGATCTGATTGAAAAGCATCCCGAGGACGTGAAGGCCCTGGTCAAGGGCTATTACAAGGCGGTCGAGTACATCAAGGCCAACCCGGAAAAGGCTTATGAGATCATGGCCAAGGGCATTGGCGGCTATCTCGAAAAGCCCGAGGATTTCGCCGCCGGCGCCAAGGGCGTGCGCTATTACGACCATGCCCGCAACCTGGAATTCTTCGGCACTCCGGAAAAGAGCGAGGCGTCCGATCTGGTGAACTTCGCGCAGGACATCTGGGGCAAGGCCGGCAAGCTCAAGATGACGATCGACGCGAAAACCATCCTCGACACCGATTTCATCAAGGACGAGTGAGCCTTCGAGACCGCCGGGGTCGGCCCGCCCGGGCCGACCCCGTTTCTCGAAAGACCAGAGTTTCGCGCTTCAGAAGATCAACGGAGGCCATCTTATGGCACAGAGGCGGACGGCGTGGACACGCCTGACGACCCCATTCGCCAACATTCCCGCCGGCACCGCAACAACGCTGGCGCTGGCGATGTGGGTGGTCGTGATCGGCGGCTGGGCTTTACTGTCCTATGGCCGCGTCGTGCCGAACATGTTCCTGCCGACGCCCGGAACGGTGCTGCAGACGACCTATCGCATGTCTCTGGACGGCAGCCTTTTCTACCATACCTTGACCAGCGCCAAGGTGGTGCTTCTGGGCTTCATCGTATCCTCGCTGATCGCGGTGCCGCTGGGGCTGTGGATGGGCACTTACCGGGCTGTCCAGGCGCCGCTGGAGCCGCTGGTCAATTTCATCCGCTATCTGCCGGTGACCTCCTTCGTGCCCCTGTTCATCCTTTGGATCGGCATCGGCATCGAGCAGCGCATAGCGGTCATCTTCTTCGGCACCTTCTTCCAGCAGCTCGTGATGATTTCCGATTGCGCGCGCAGCGTATCCAGGGACCTGGTCAACGCCTCCTACACTCTGGGCACCAAGCGCAGCGAAGCGGTGTGGCACGTGATTTTCCCGGCCGCTCTTCCCGCGATCCTCGATACGCTACGCGTCACCATGGGCTGGGCCTGGACCTATCTGGTGGTGGCGGAACTCGTCGCAGCATCAAGCGGGCTTGGCTACATCAGCCTGAAGGCGATGCGCGGCTTCCAGGTCGATGTGATCTTCATGGCGATCGCCGCGATCGGGCTTCTGGGCCTCATCACCGACACGGCATTCCGCATCATCCGGGCAAGGGTCGCGCCATGGGCACCTTGATTTTGAAGGCATCCTCGCAAACCGCAGTCGGATCAAGGGTAGCAATGACCGAATCCATCAAGGCGAACAACCTGGCCGGCGCGGCCTATGCAAGCGGCGATCCGCGTTCGGCCGGCACCACGATGGCCATCGAAGACGTGACATTGCGTTACGGCGACGCCAACGGCGTGCTGGCGCTGGACGATGTGTCGCTGAAGGTGGCCAGGAACGAATTCTGCGTCATCGTCGGCCCTTCGGGATGCGGCAAATCCAGCCTGCTCTACCTCGCCGCCGGCCTCAACGACGCGACCTCTGGCAGCATCAAGGTCGATGGCCGGGAAGTGATCGAACCCGGCCCCGACAGGGGCATGGTGTTCCAGAGCTACACCTTGTTTCCCTGGCTGACGGTGCGCGCCAACATCGAGTATGGACCGAAGCGCAAGGGTCTGCCCGCGGAGCGGCGCAGGCAGATCGTCAACCAGTATCTCAACGAGGTCGGCCTCACGCCCTTTGCCGACCATTACCCCGCCCAGCTCTCGGGCGGCATGAAGCAGCGCGTGGCGATCGCGCGCGCCCTCGCCAACGACCCGGCCGTCCTGTTGATGGACGAGCCTTTCGGCGCCCTCGACAGTCAGACGCGCGGCACCATGCAGAAGCTGCTCTTGCGCGTCTGGGAGCGGCAGCAGAAGACGGTGCTCTTCGTCACCCACGACATCGACGAGGCGCTCGTCCTGGGCGATCGCGTCCTGGTGATGACGGCCAGGCCCGGCAAGATCAAGGCCGAGATCGAGGTGGACATTCCCCGCCCGCGCTCGATGGACGTGATCCTCGAGCCTGATTTCATCGCGCTCAAGCGCCGCATCCTCGGCCTTTTGCACGACGAGATCGACGAGGATCACTAAGAACAGATAGTCGGGGCAATTCAGCGATACCAAATGCTGAACTGCCTCAATCTCGAAAGGCGGGAGCGATCTTTACTTGTCGCCATAGCGCGCCGAGCCAAGGATCATCTCCGAAGCCTTCTGCCCGATCATCATGCTGGGCGCGTTCGTGTTGCCGCCGATCAGCTTCGGCATGACCGAGGCATCCGCGACCCGGAGCCCCTCCACGCCGCGCACCTTCAGCGTCGCCGGATCGACGACCGCCATTGCGTCCGTTCCCATCTTGCAGGTTCCGACCGGATGATAGACCGTCAGCGCTTCGGCGCGCAGATAGGCGAGGATCTCGTCGTCGCTGCGGACACCCTTGCCCGGCAGCATCTCCTTGCCTCGAACCTCGTCGAACTCGGATGCGGCAAGGATCTTGCGTGCGATCTTGATACCTTCGACAAGCACCATTGCATCGTCTTCATTTGCAAAGAAGCGATGGTCGATGAGGACGTCGCGGCGGGAACTGTCCCGTGACAGCATGATCTCCCCCACGCTCTTCGGTCGGAGCACGCAGGTGTGAACGGCGTAGCCATGGCCATATTCGATCAGCTTGCCGCGATGGCTGCGATAGCCCGGCACGAAGTGGAACTGAATGTCGGGAAGGCCGTTCGCGTGCCTGGTCTTCGCAAAACCGCCGGCCTCGACATAGTTGGTGGTGAGCATGCCCTTGCGGCGCGCGAAATACTGGAAGGGGGCGGCGGCGATACGAGGCAGGTTGGCAAGCGACAGGCCGAGCGTCCTGGTGCTCCTGGAGCGCACGGTGATCATGCCGTCGACATGGTCTTGCAGGTTCTTGCCGACGCCCGGCAAGTCGAAAACCGGCGTGATGCCGATCTGCTTGAGCTCGGCTGCCGGTCCGATGCCGGAGGCCATCAGGATCTTGGGCGAGTTGATGGCGCCGGCCGAAAGCACGATTTCGCGGTTTGCGGCGAGCAGCTTTTGCTGGCGCTCATGCCGCACGCGCATTCCCGCCGCACGTCCTTCGGCAATGACAAGGTCGATCACCTCGCATTCGCTGAGCAGCGTCAGGTTCTTGCGATCGAGCACGGGACGCATGAAGGCGCTGAAGCTGCTGAAGCGCTGGCCCCGGTTCTGCGTGACGTTGTAGATCCCGACGCCGAACTGGCTTTCGGCGTTGAAGTCCGTATTGGCGGGCAGGCCGGCGCTTGTCCCGGCCCTGACGAACATGGCGGAGAGCACGTTCGGATCGCGCGGATTGTCGACCAGCAGCTCGCCGTCGGTGCCGTGGTAGCGCGGGTCCTGGCCGATCAGATTGCGCTCCAGCTTTCTGAACACGGGCAGCACGTCGCTGTAGGCCCAGCCGGCGCAGCCGAGCCCGGCCCACTCGTCGTAGTCTTCGGCGGCGCCGCGAATATAGACCATCGAGTTGATCGAGCTCGATCCGCCCAGCGCCTTGCCGCGGTTGACCGGAATGCTGCGGTTGTTGAGATGGGGCTGCGGCACGCCGACAAAGCAATAGTCGTAGTTCGGGTTGCCATAGAGCGACAGGATGCCTGCCGGCACCTTGACCCGCAGGCTGTTGTCGCTGCCGCCAGCCTCGATCAGGCACACTCTGACCGACGGATCGGCGCTTAGCCGATTGGCCACCACGCAGCCGGCCGAACCAGCGCCGACGACGATGTAGTCATAGCTTTCTGGCTTCATGCCCAGCCCCTCGAGAATGCCGGCGCTCGAGGCAGGGCGGAACGGGTCGCCGTGCAAGCGCATCCCTGTTCCGGAACCAGTTCCGTGCCGACATGTGTCCGCTTCACCGCCGCCTCATGCGGCGGCCCCGATCCGATCGCTGGAACTCTAGGTGCTTCTATCGGTGCGAGAAATTCGGAAATGGTTACGCGTGACTTCGGAGATTCGTTATGGGCGCCCACCGGCACGTGCTGCTACTTGTGAGCGCCAGTAGAGAGGCGGTCGGATGGCGCAACGGCTTGTCCGGGACACGGCGAAATGGGTCGCTCCTGGCTGCATCCACCACCTGCCCGGGATCGGTTGTCATGCCGCGCGGCGAAAGCCGCCGGATGGTCAGAAAAGGGACTGAGCATGTCGGTTGAGACGATAGACACGCTTGTCGTTGGCGGCGGCCAGGCGGGGGTGGCTATGAGCGAGCACCTCGCCAAATGCGGGGTGCCCCATCTCGTTCTCGAACGCGACCGGATTGCCGAGCGCTGGCGCTCGCAACGGTGGGATTCCCTGGTTGCCAATGGCCCGGCCTGGCATGACCGGTTCCCGGGCATGGAGTTTCCTGTTACGGGTCGCGACGGCTTTCCCTCCAAGGAGGAGGTCGCCGACTATTTCGTCGCCTACGCAAAGCAGATCAATGCACCGATCCGCTGCGGCGTGGAGGTCAAGCTCGTACAAAGAAATGTCGGCCGGCCCGGATTCCGCGTCGAGACGTCGGCCGGCGTGATCGAAGCCAACAGCGTCGTCGCCGCGACCGGACCTTTCCAGGTGCCCGTCATTCCGCCCGTCGTTCCCGCGGATGCGGGCATCCTGCAAATCCATTCCAGCGCCTACCGAAACCCTGAGCAGCTGCCAAAAGGCGCTGTGCTGGTGGTCGGAGCGGGGTCCTCGGGCGTGCAGATTGCCGACGAGCTCCAGCGCGCCGGCAAGCGCGTCTACCTCTCGGTCGGCCCGCACGACCGCCCGCCGCGGGCCTATCGCGGGCGCGACTTCTGCTGGTGGCTGGGAGTCCTCGGCAAATGGGACGCCGAAACCCCAGGACCCGGCACGGAGCATGTCACGATCGCGGTGAGCGGCGCGCGCGGCGGCGAGACGATCGATTTCCGCCGGCTGGCCGCGCAGGGGCTTACCTTGGTCGGCATGACCAAGTCGTATCAGGACGGTGTGATGATCTTCGCGCCTGATCTTGCCAAAAACATTGCCCGCGGCGACGCCAGCCTGACGGCACTGCTGGACGAAGCCGATGCCTATGTCGCGCGCAACGGTCTCGACCTCCCGGAAGAGCTCGCCGCTCGCCGGATCGACCCGGATCCGGAGTGCGTGACCAACCCGATCCGCGAGCTCGATCTGGCCGAGGCCGGGATAGCGGCGATCATCTGGGCGACGGGCTTTGCCGTCGATTACAGCTGGTTGAAGGTCGACGCCTTCGACGAAAAGGGCCGGCCAAGGCACCACCGCGGCGTCTCGACGGAGCCCGGGATCTATTTCCTGGGGCTGCCTTGGCAGTCGCGAAGAGGGTCGAGCTTCATCTGGGGCGTATGGCATGACGCCAAACACGTGGCCGACCGCATTTCGACGCAGCGCAAATATATCGCCTACCATGCCGCCGCGAAGCGCGAGCCCGTGGACGCCTGATCAAAGCTGACGACAGCGGCGAGCCCGACCTGATGGAGACCAAGATGGCGCATACGCGAATTCGCACCTTCAACACCAAGGATACCTATCCCGAGCAGAAGCTCGACAATGATCTCTGCCAGGCGGTCGTCACGCGCGGCGGCCGCACCGTCTATCTGCGCGGGCAATGCCCGCAGGATCTCGACACCGCCAGGAACATCGACAGTCACGATCCGGTCGAGCAGACCCACAAGGTCATGCAGAACATCAGGCAGCTCATCGAGGAATGCGGCGGCACGATGGAGCATCTGGTGAAGGTGGTGGTCTACTTGACCGACGTCCGCCATCGCGAAGCCGTCTACCGGACGATGGGCGAATACATCAAGGGCGTCCATCCGGTTTCGACCGGCGTGGTCGTGTCGGCCTTGGCGCGGCCGGAGTGGCTGGTCGAGATCGACGGCACGGCCGTCATTCCGGACTGAGCGCCATGACCTTCTCCATCGTCGCGCGCTGCAGGCGCACGGGCATGTTCGGCGTGGCGGTGTCCTCGTCGTCTCCTGCCGTTGCGGCCCGTTGCGCCTATGCGCAGGCCGGCGTCGGCGCTGTCGCCAGCCAGAACGTCACCGACCCGACGCTTGGGTCCCGGGCATTGGAGCTGATGGCGCGCGGCGCTTCCGCTGCCGAAGCCGTCGCGATCCTGAAGCGCACGGCCGCCTTCAGCGAATACCGGCAGGTCCTGGCAGTCGATGCGGCCGGCGGCAGCGCAATTCATTCGGGGCCGAAAGCGCTCGGCATCTGGGCCGAGGCGCGCGGCGAGGACGTTGCCTGCGGCGGCAACCTGTTGGCAAACGACGGCATCCCGCGTGCGATGGTTGATGCCTTCCTCGCCTCGGAGGGCGATCTCGGCGACCGGCTGATCGTCACGATGCGGGCCGCGCTCGAGGCCGGCGGGGAGGCGGGACCTGTCCGCTCCGCCGGCATGAGGCTGGTGCGCGATGTCTCCTGGCCCGTCGCCGACCTGCGTTGCGACTGGACCGAGGACTGTCCGATCGAGCAACTGGCGAGGCTGTGGGAGATCTACAAGCCCCAGCTCGATGCCTACGTCATCCGCGCCCTCAACCCGTCCGATGCGCCGAGCTACGGCGTTCCCGGTGACGAGTAGTCCCGACAATCCGGAGCCAGCATGAGCGAACTCAGCCATAAGGAATGGGTCGGCAAGGCGTCCGCGATCCGTTTTCGCGACAAGGCGTTCATCGACGGCAAGCCGGTGCCCGCGCGCTCCGGCCGGACGTTCGCCAGCATCAATCCGGCCACGGGAGCGACGCTCGCCGAGGTCGCCTCCTGCGGGGAAGAGGACATCGACCTTGCCGTTGCCGTCGCGCGACGCAGCTTCGAAGCCGGCGTCTGGTCGCGAACGAGCCCGGCGCACCGCAAGGCGGTCCTGTTGCGGCTGGCGGAGTTGCTGCGCGAGAACCTGCAGGAGCTCGCGCTCTTGGAATCGCTGGACATGGGCAAGCTGGTCAAGGATGCCGCCACCATCGACGTGCCGGGTTCGGCGGCGATCTTCCAATGGTACGGCGAAGCGATCGACAAGGTCTATGACGAGGTGGCGCCGACGGGCCAGGGCGACCTCGCGCTGGTGCGGCGCGAGCCGCTCGGGGTGGTGGGCGCCGTCGTGCCGTGGAATTTCCCGCTCGATATGGCGACCTGGAAATGCGCGCCGGCGCTGGCGGCGGGCAATTCGGTGGTGCTGAAACCGGCCGAGCAGTCGCCTTTCTCTGCGCTCAGGCTGGCGGAGCTCGCGATGAAGGCGGGCCTGCCCGCCGGCGTGCTCAATGTCGTGCCCGGTCTCGGCGAGACGGCCGGCCAGGCGCTTGGCCGCCATATGGATGTCGATTGCCTTGCCTTCACCGGCTCGACCGCCGTCGGCAAGATGTTCCTACAGTATTCCGGCCAGTCGAACATGAAGCAGGTCTGGCTGGAGACCGGCGGCAAGAGCCCCAACCTGGTGTTCGCGGATTGCGCCGATCTGGACGCGGCGGCCGACATGGCGGCCTTCGGCATCTTCTTCAACCAGGGCCAGGTATGCTCTGCCAATTCCCGGCTTCTGGTGGAGCGCTGTATCAGGGATGCGCTGGTCGAGAAGCTGGCTGAGCGGGCGGCGGCGACCCAGCCCGGCGACCCCCTCGACCCGGCATCCAGGATGGGCGCGATGGTGGACGCGCGCCACGCCGCGACCGTCATGCGTTTCATCGATGCCGGCAAGAAGTCGGCCCGGCTGGTAACCGGCGGCGGTCGGGTCGCCGTCGATGGGCGAGGCAGCTTCGTGCAGCCCACGATCTTCGACAATGTCGCGCCCGACGACGCGCTTGCCCGCGACGAGATATTCGGTCCGGTGTTGTCGGTCATCGCCTTCGACACCGAAGACGAGGCGCTTCGGATTGCCAACGACAGCGTCTACGGCCTGGCTGCATCGCTGTGGACCGACAGCCTGTCGCGGGCGCATCGCATCGCGGAGAAACTGCGCGTGGGCACGGTTTCGGTGAACACCGTCGATGCGCTGAGTCCGATGACGCCCTTCGGCGGCTTCAAGCAGTCCGGCTTCGGACGCGACCTGTCGCTGCATGCGCTCGACAAATACACCGCGCTGAAGACCACCTGGATCAAGTACTGAGGAGCGACCGCGACTTGATCACCGGGTGCAAACCGGCAACATAGAACCATGCCGCTCCGCTTCACGCTCAGACAACTCGAATACTTCGTCGCCGTCGGCGAAGCCGGTTCGATCGCCAAGGCGGCCGAGCAGGTGAACGTCTCGCCGCCGTCGATCTCGGCGTCGATCGCCCAGCTCGAAGCGGAGTTCGGCGTCCAGCTTTTCGTTCGCAAGCACTCGCATGCGCTTGCGCTGACCGCGGGCGGGCGCCTCTTCCTCAAGGAAGCCGCGCGGCTGCTCAACGATGCGGACGCGCTGCACGACATTGCCGGCGATATCGCGGAAAAGGTGCGCGGACCGCTGGCGATCGGCTGCCTGCTCACTTTCGCGCAGATCGTGCTGCCGGCGTTGCGCCGGAAATTCGAGGATGCCTATCCGGATGTGCGCGTCAGGCAGTTCGAGCGCAACCAGGGGCAATTGTTCGAGATGCTGCAGCGTGGCGAGATAGACGCCGCGCTGACCTACGATCTCGAGCTGTCGCAGGACATGACCTTCGAGCCGCTGATGCAGTTGCCGGCCTATGTGATGCTGCCGGCCGCGCATCGCCTGGCGACAAGAGCCGGCATCACGCCCGAGGAACTGGTCGATGAGCCGATGGTGCTGCTCGATCTGCCTTACAGCCGCGAATATTTCCTGTCGGCTTTTCAGCCCAGGGGACTGCGTCCCAAAATCGCCGAGCGCACCGGCGACATCGCCGTGATGCGTTCGATGGTCGCCAATGGCTTCGGCTACGGCATCGCCAATATGCGGCCGCTCAACACCATGTCGCCGGACGGCAAGCTGCTGGTCTTCGTGCCCCTGCTGGGCGATCTCAGGCCGTTGACCATGGGAATTGCGCTGCCGAACGCCGAGCACCGCACACTCACGGTGCAGGCCTTCATCGACCACTGTCGCCGCTTTGTCGTCGAGCAAGGCGTCTTCGGCACCGAACGCATCGTCAAATGAGCGATATCACGGCCAGCCGTCGGCGAGCCGCGACAGCAGCCTCTCCAGCATCTCGTCGCAACGCCGCAACTGTTCGATGCTGACAAATTCGTCCGGCTTGTGCCCCTGCGCCATGGAGCCGGGACCGCAGACGACGGCCGGCGTGCCGAGATCGCGGCTGAACAATCCGCCTTCCGTGCCGAACGCGACTTTCATGGTGTCGTTGGCGCCGGTCAGCGATTTGACGAAAGCGACTGCTTCCGAAGCGGCCGGCGTGTCGAGGCCCGGATAGGTGTTGGTGATGTCGATGTCGATTGCGGCCTCGGCCGCGATCGAAGCGGCGTCGGCGGCAATGCGGGCAGCGGCGGCGCGAAGCCTGTCGAGGATCCCGGCGGCATCGTCGGCGGCGACGTTGCGGATCTCGAAATCGATCTCGCAAAGGTTGGGCACGATGTTGAGCGCGACGCCGGCGTTGATCTTGCCTACATGGACCGTCGTGTAGGGAATGTCGTAGTCGCCGTCGCGAGCGCCTTCGCGGGCCAGCCGGTCCTGCTCATCGCGTAAGGCGCGCACGAAATCGCAGCCGAGATGGATGGCATTGAGCGCCAGCGGAGCGAGCGCCGAATGGCCTTCGCGTCCCCTGCAGACGGCGCGTGCCGCGAGCTTGCCCTTGTGTCCCGTCGCCACCTGCATGTTGGTCGGCTCGCCGATGATGCACAGCAGCGGGCGTTGCGGCGCAGTGCCCAGCATTTCGATCAGGTCGCGCACGCCGAGACAGCCGACCTCTTCGTCGTAGGAGAGCGCCAGATGCAAGGGCGTCTGAAGCGCCATCTTCGAGGCCTTGAGGCAGGTCGCGAGCGCACAGGCCACAAAACCCTTCATGTCCGCCGCGCCGCGCCCATAGAGCTTGCCGTCGCGCTCGGTCATCGCGAATGGCGGCAGCGTCCAGTTCTGGCCGTCGACCGGAACGACGTCGGTATGGCCGGACAGCATGATGCCGGGCCTGTCGGCCGGTCCGATGGTGGCAATGAGATTGGCCTTATGGCCGTCCGCGCTGTGGAGGATCTCGCAGGCAATGCCGTTCGCGCCGAGCAGGTCCGCAGTATAGCCGATGAGATCGAGGTTCGAGTCGCGGCTCACCGTCGGGAAGGCGATCAGCCGTTCGAGTATCCTGATGCTGTCCATTTCCCTTGCCTCGTTGCCGTTACCGGCTCTGTAACATCGTGCGGCGGCGGTCCTGAAGTCGCATTTGGCTCAGCCCCGGTTCATCGCAGGCTAATCCACGCAAGCGCGATTAGGCGCGTCCTAATCCGCACAGAAGAAATCCGTAGTTTTCCCGCGCCGGCGCCAACTTATGAGTAGTCCCTAGATCGGGATTTCGTTGAATCGTCATCCTGATCTAACTCTTTGTTGGAGCATGATTCCGAAAACCGGTTCCCACTTTTCGGAATCATGCTCAAGGGCAGCGCCAAGCCGGCAGGAAGGAAGCTACATGCGCGACCCACGCTACGACATTCTGTTCGAACCGATGAAGATCGGTCCGGTGACCGCCAAGAACCGCTTCTATCAGGTTCCCCATTGCAATGGCGGCGGCTATCGCGATCCATCGGCCGCTGCCGAGATGCGCCGCATAAAATCCGAAGGCGGATGGGGCGTCATCTTCACCGAGCAGACGGAGATGCACCACACCTCCGAAATCACGCCCTTCATCGAGCTCAGGCTATGGGACGACGCCGACATTCCGGCCTTGGCCAAGATGGCGAGAGCCATGCACGAGCACGGGGCGCTCGCCGGCATACAGCTTGCCTATTCCGGCATCAACGGTCCCAACCTTTACACCAAGGAAGTCCCGCGCGGGCCGTCGGCCCTGCCGATCCGCACCTTCACCAACGATCCGGTGCAGGCGCGCGCCATGGACAAGCAGGATATTAGCGACCTACGCCGCTGGCATCGCAACGCCTTCAAACGCGCCAAGCAGGCGGGTTTCGATCTGGTGTGCCTCTATGGCGCGCATGGCTTCGGCATCATCCAGCATTTCCTGTCGACCGCCACCAACCAGCGCAGCGACGAATATGGCGGCTCGCTGGAAAACCGCTCGCGGTTGATGCGCGAATTGATCGAGGAAGGGCGTGACGCGATCGGCGACACGTGCGGCCTGACGCTCAGGCTGTCGCTGGACGAGATGATCGGCGAGCTTGGCTTCGCCAATTCCGAGGTTCGCGACATGATCGAGATGCATGCCGACCTGCCCGATCTTTGGGACCTCGCCCACGGCGCCTGGGAGGATTGCTCGGGGCCATCGCGCTTCAAGGACGAGGCGGCGCAGGAAAGCCTGGTCTCCGGCATCAAGAAGCTGACCTCAAGGCCGGTCGTCGGCGTCGGCCGCTTCACCTCGCCCGACGTGATGGTCAGGATGATCAGGTCGGGCACGCTCGACTTCATCGGCTGCGCCCGCCCGTCGATCGCCGATCCCTTCCTGCCGAGGAAGGTCGAGGAGGGGCGCATCGAGGACATCCGCGAATGCATCGGCTGCAACATCTGCATCACCGGCGACATGACCATGTCGATCTCGCGCTGCACGCAGAACCCGACCTTCATGGAGGAGTGGCGCAAGGGCTGGCATCCCGAGCGCATCCAGCCCAAGGGCAACAGCGACAGTGTGCTGATCGTCGGCGCCGGGCCCGCCGGACTGGAGGCCGCCCGCGCGCTCGGCCTGCGCGGCTATCAGGTGGCGATCGCGGAAGCGGGCACCGAGCTCGGCGGACGCGTGGCGCGCGAAAGCCTGCTTCCGGGCCTGTCGGCCTGGGGCCGGGTGCGCGACTACCGCCGGTACCAGCTCAGCCAGATGTCAAATGTCGACATCTATTTCGAAAGCCGGCTGACGGCGGACGACATCCTGTCCTTCGGCTTCCAAAACGTCGCGATTGCGACCGGATCGACCTGGCGGCGGGACGGCGTCGCGCGCGCCCATGTCGTGCCGATGCCGATCAATCCCGCCATGCCGGTCTACACGCCGGACGATCTGATGGACGGCCAGGTGCCGGGCGGCAATGTCGTGCTGTTCGACGACGATCACTATTACATGGGCGGCGTGCTCGCCGAGCTGATGGCGCGCCAGGGTGCAAAGGTGACCTTGGTGACCCCGTCGGCCTATGTCTCGGACTGGACCCGCAACACGCTGGAGCAGGGGGCCATCCACCGCCGCCTGGCGGAGCTGGGAATAGATATCGTCCTCAACAGGATCGTCACGAATATCGCTTCAGGCGGCGTCGTCACGGCCTGCGTCTATACCGGCGCGCGCCATGAGCTGACGGCCGACGCGGTCGTCCTGGTCACGTCGCGCAATCAGGACGACGCCGTTTGGCGCGAGCTCAAGACCCGGGAAAACGAGTGGGCCGGCAACGGCATCCGTTCGGTCAAGGTCATCGGCGATGCCGAAGCACCGGGGCCGATCGCCTGGGCAACCTATGCCGGCCACCGCTTCGCCCGCGAGCTGGACGAACGCGACATCGGCGACGCGTTGCCTTTCCGGCGGGAAGTTACGGCGCTGGCGGTCGATTGACGTGGAACTCGATCGCCCCTTCTGCGCGTTTTGCGAGGCGCAAGGTTGCGAGCGCGAGGTTCGGCGGCTATGCCGGGCCCGAGATAGCTGACAGGAAGGCGGAGCCGATGAAAGTTCTTTCCACGTCCAAATCGCATGGCGGCGTCCAGGGCGTCTACTCGCATGCCTCCGAGGTCTGCGCCTGTGACATGACCTTTGCCGTCTTCGCGCCGCCCCAGGCCGCGGAAGGCCATGTGCCGGTGCTCTGGTATCTGTCCGGCCTGACCTGCACCCACGCCAATGTCATGGACAAAGGGGAGTACCGCCGCATGGCTTCCGAGCTAGGGCTCGTCATCGTCTGCCCCGACACGAGCCCGCGCGGCCCTGATGTGCCTGACGAAAAGGACAATTGGCAGTTCGGCTGCGGCGCCAGCTTCTACGTCGACGCCACGCAAGAGCCTTATGTCAGGAACTACCGCATGTACTCCTACCTCACCGAGGAACTGCCGGCGCTGGTCGCCGCCAATTTTCCGGTCGACATGTCACGCCAGTCGATCTTCGGTCATTCGATGGGCGGGCATGGCGCGCTGACGATCGCGCTGAGGAACCCGGACAGGTTCAAGAGCTGCTCGGCCTTCGCGCCGATCGTGCAGCCGACGACGGCGGGCTGGTCGCGGCCGGCGCTCGAGAAATATCTGGGATCAGACGAGAAGAGCTGGCGCGCCTATGACGCCACGCTGCTGATCGAGGACGGCCATCGTTACGGCGAACTGCTCGTCGACCAGGGCACCGCCGACGGATTCCTCCAGGATGGTCTGCGCCCATGGCTGCTCGAGGATGCCTGCGGGAAGGCAGGCATCGCGCTGACGCTGCGGATGCAGGAAGGCTACGATCATTCCTACAATTTCATCTCGACCTTCATGGACGACCATTTGAAGTGGCATGCAGCGCGGCTGGCGAAGTAGGGGAAGCGAGGCGGGGACGGGCGGCAAGTTCGGATCAGAGACGCGGCCCTGCCACCATCCGCGCGACCCGCGCCATGTCCGCGCTCATTTCGCGATCGTCGTCGAGCGGGGCGACCAGCGCGCGCACGGCGGCATAGCTGCGTTGCGGCCCTTCGCCCATGCTGTCGACCACACCGCGCAATTCCACGCCTGTCGCCGCAAAGATCAGTTCCATGGCGACGAGAAAGCGCAGCCGCTCGATGATCCCGGCGGTCTTTGCCACCACCCGCGGCGCCATCGACGACTGGTCCTCGATGCCGTCCGAGACGGCCAGCGGGCTGAGCGACATCGGATTGGCGAGGTGCCGGATCTCGGCCTCCAGTGCCGCCACCGGCTTCTGCAGTTCCGCGTAGCCCTGGCGGCTGCCGCCCCTGGCCGACAGGAAGCGCGGCATTTCCGCCACTGTCGGCGACATCAGCTTCATCGAGCGGTTGGCGGTGGCGACCGCGCAATGCGCGAGCGCCTGGCCGAGCTGTTCCCACGCCAGCGTGAAGGCCGTGAGGTCGAAATTGCCGTTTGAGACGACGCGTTCGGCGGCCGGCAGGATCACCGGGTTGTCGCCCGAATGGCCAAGCTCGATCTCCGTCGCCAGCCTGGCCTGCTCGAACGCATTGAGCAGGCCGCCCCACACCTGCGGCACGCAGCGGAAGCTCAGTGGGTCCTGCAGGCGCCGCGCGGCGTTCTCGTACCAAAGCCCGCTTCCGGCTAGCTCCGCCCTGAGCCGCGCGCCGATCTCGCACTGGCCGAATGCCGGCCGCGCCGCCAAGGCGTCCTCGTCAATGGCCTTGAGGGAGGAGCGGAACGCCTCATAGTTGAGAGCCACGGCCGCCAGCGACCAGTCGGTGAGGCAAGCGACGTCTTCGAGGGCAAGGCACGCCGTTCCGGTCGAAAGGCTGTTTGCGACGATGATGGCGTGGCCGTCCTTTTCGCGCAGGTCGAGCGGCTCGAGCCCGGCAAGGGCGAGCGCCTCGGCCGCCGGCATGACCCTGCCCTGGAACTCGGCCTCGCCGTCGCCGCGCAGCGCCCTTGCCATGTGGCCGAGCGGCGCGAGGTCGGCTGCCCCGATCGAACCCCAGCTAGGGATCACCGGATGGACGCCGGCATTCAGCGCCGCCAACAGGCCGAGAACCACAGGCTCGGAGGTGCCGGTGCCGCCGGCGGCCATGCCGGAAATGCGCGCCGTTAAGAGCGCACGAACGGCTTCGGTCGGCAGGGACGGTCCGGCGCCCATGCTGTGGCTGAGCGGCACGCTGTGCTGGAAGGCGACCAGATCGGCCTCCGCAAGCGGCGTGTCGACACAGGCGCCAAGGCCGGTGGTCACGCCGTAGAGCGGCTTGCCGAGCTGCGTGAGGCGCTCGATGAGCGCGCGGCTGGCGCGGATGCGGCGCATGGCCTCCTCGCCAAGCACAAGACGGGCGTTGCGCCGCGCGATCTCGGCGACATCCACCGCGTTGAGCGGCCTGGCGTCGAGGACTATCACTCTGGCTGTCATGTCCTTGCATCTATCTCATGATCGGCGTCGCGCAAATGTGCCACGCCATCCCTCTGCACTGCGCAGCGTCCGCTGGCCGGGGCAGATGATGCAGCCGCGAACGTCCGATCATTGCAGCGCTCATGCGTCTGGAGTAGTTTAGCTTTTGATTGGATGAGACGCATGCTCGCTGTCGTTATGCATGCGGTCTGCTCCGGTCTCGGCAGATTGTGAACTCTTTAACAGACCTCGGCGCCGCTAGCTGCATTCCTGTGGCCGACAGGTCATAGCAGTTAAGGATTTGCCATGCTGCGATGCTGCGCGTTCCTTGCAGCCTTGGTCCTCATGGGCTTCACGGCGTTCGAAGCTCACGCCGATCGCAGGGTTGCGTTTGTGATCGGCAATTCCGAATACCGCGACATCCCGGCCCTCAAGAACCCGGACAAGGATGCCGAGGATGTGTCGAACACATTCCGCCTGGCCGGCTTCGACGTGTTCGTCGCCAAGGATCTCACCAAGCTTCAGTTCGAGGAGCAGTTCCGCAACTATCTCGCCGCGGCCGACGGCGCCGATCTTGCCGTTGTCTACTATTCCGGCCACGGCTTCCAGATCGGCGGCGAGAACTTCCTGATCCCGGTCGACGCTTCGCTGAAGGCCGCGGCCGACATCGAGGTCCAGGCTATCAAGCTCGACGACGTGCTGCAGCAATTGCGCTCGAAGTCGAAGATCCAGGTGATCATCCTCGATGCCTGCCGCAACAATCCGTTTCCGCGCAAGGACTATTGGCTGAGGGACCAATTGATCGCCGCGGGCGGCACCGGCCTTGCGCAGGTGAAGAGCTCGCTGAACACGCTCATCGCCTTTGCCACCGAGCCTGGCGCGGTCGCTTTCGACGGCTCCGGTGACCTCAGCCCCTTCTCATCCGCCTTTTCCCGCCGAGCGTTGGCGCCGAACCAGGAGATCCGCACGGTGATGGCCGCCGTTCGCCGCGACGTGGTTCAAGCCACCGACGGCAAGCAGGTTCCCTGGGAAAACTCCTCGCTGATCGACGAGGTGGTGCTGATGCGCCGCGCCAGCCGCCCGGCGCTGCCGCCGGTGCTGGAGAAAGTCGTGCCGTCGGGCGTCGGCCCCGTCGCGCTCGACCTGCCGGAGCCGGTCGATGTCGACGGCGGCGCGATCACCGTCAGCATCGAAAGGCCGCCGGCGCTTGGACGTCTGATGCTCGACGGCAAGCCTGTCGCGACCGGCGAGCCGATCGCCGGCAAGGACCTGCCGCGCCTTGCGATGGACGTGCCGAAGAGTTCCGGCGCGCAGGAAGAGGTCGATATGCTGGCCTATGCCACGCGCGACAACTGGGGCGGCGAATCCAAGGGCATCCTGGTGTTCCGCGTCAAGAACGGGGACGCCGCCGAAGGTAAGCAGCTCGTGGCCTCGCTCGAGGCCGAGCAGAAGCAGCAGGTGCTGGAGCGCGGCATCCACATCACCGGCGCGGCCGAGGCGATCGAGAACCGCGACATCAGCGTCCCGGTCGGTGTCGGCCCGGTGCCGCTGAAGCTCGATTTCCCGACCAAGGATCCCGCCGTCAGCCTGAAGCTCGCGAGTTATCCGGCTACGGGAACGTTGTCCTTGCCGGATCGGACGCTGTCTCCCGATTCCAGCCTGATGGCCGATGAAGTCGACCACTTGCGCTACGAACCCCAGATAGGCGCCGTCAAGCCACTGATAGTCGGCTTCGAAATCAGGGCCGACAACGCGTCGTCAAAGCCGGCGACGATGAAGCTGTCGCCAAGCGTTGAGCCATGCGACAGGGAGGCCGGCGAGCCTCTCGACCTGCAGGGCGTCGTCCCGGGCCTGCTGCCGAACGAAATCAGCAGCAACGCCGTGGATGTCTGCCGGGCGGCGGTGAAAGCCTATCCGGACGTCGCTCGCTTCCGCTACGAGCTCGGACGGGCGCTGCTTGCGGTCGGCAAGGTCGACGAGGCCAAGAAGGCGATCCAGCAGGCCGCCGACAAGGGGCACGTCCGCGCCGTGTTCGAGCTCGGCTACCTAAACGCGACGGGAACGGGGATGCCCGCCAACCGCAAGCAGGCCAACACCTTCTACGCGGCGGCGTCCGACAAGGGCGATCCCTATGGGATGACCTCGTGGGGTCGCGCCTTGTTCAACGGCTATGGCGTCGAGCGTAACACCACCAAGGGGCTGGACCTGCTGCTCAAGGCGGCGGCGATGGGGCACACCTATGCCATGAACGATCTCGCCGCAATCTTCACGGAAGGTCGTAACGGCGTGCCCGCCGATCCGGCTCGCGCCGTGGCCTTCCTCAAGGCTGGCGTCGAGCGGCAGGACATGTATTCGATGAACCTGCTCGGCCGCAACTATCTCGCCGGCACCGGGGTCGAGAAGGACCCCAAGACGGCACTCTCGCTCTTCCAAAAGTCCATGGATCTCGGCCAGCCCTACGCTCCCGGCAGCCTTGCGCGCATGTACAGGGACGGTGTCGGCGTGCCGCAGGATCTTGCCGAAGCGCAAAGGCTGTTCGAGCTGGCGACCGATCGCGGCGATCAGTCGGCTGCGTATGATCGCGCGGCTCTGGAGATGCTGCGGGGCGACAAGGCCGACCAGGCGGTGGCGGTGCGCTACCTTGCTTTCGCGGCCGCGCTCGACCTTCACAACGAAATTCCCGACGCAAAAGCCACGCTGGCGAAGTTCGGAGCCAAGGCGAAAACGGTGGCCTTGAAGCAGCTGCGTGGGGAACTCAAATCGAAGATTTCGGCGGACGGCTCGTTGGACGACCAACTGGTCAAGACGGCCAGGGCGGTCTGGGAACAAGCCAATCCGCGCCGGGACTTGTTCTGATCAACAAGGAGGCAATGTGGTGGGCTGGGCATCGAAACAGGCAATCGTCGCAACAATCCTATCCGGTGCTCTGGCTGTCACGGGGTGCACGACCGTGATGCCCAGGGTCGAGCCGACCCCGACGGTGAAGCACAAGACCAAGGTCGTTCGCACGACTACCGCGCCAAAGGTCGTCAAGCAGAAGAAGGTCACCGCTAAGAAACTGATCAAGCCCGTTCAGGAAGAAACCACACCCGTCGTCGTCAAACCTGTTTTGGGAGGTGGCAGCGGTGGAGGTGGCGGCGGTGGAGGTGGCGGCTGGGGCGGATGAGGGTTCGACAGCAGGCGAGTCGGTCGCTGGGGTTTTCTTCGTTCTTTGACTTGCTATCGTCGCACTCCGCTTCTGTCCTGGCACCATTTCTGCGATCTCGACTTTAGGCATGGAGCGTGGCCGCAGCCGCTCGCCAAGCAAGCGCGGGTACTCTATGCTCCCATCTCGTGCCGGTATCGAGATCGGGTTGTCCTTGGGGGGCGTTCCATGGTCGAAGTCGTTGCATTCTGGCCGAAGCGGGCGAGCGCCGCCGCGCGGGCCGCGGGTCTCATCGTCGCCGCGCTGGTCGCTTTGCTGCTGTTCGAGCCGCAAGCCGCCAAGGCCGCGCCGAACTGGACGCTCGATCCTTCCGCCTCGGTACTGACCTATCAGTCGGTCAAGAAGAACACGATCGTCGAGACCAACAAGATCCGCAACATCACCGGCACGCTGAGCGCGGCCGGTGACGCAAAGATCAGTTTCGACCTCAATTCTGTCGACACCGGCGTCGACCTCCGCAACGTCCGCATGCGCTTCCTGTTTTTCGAGACCTTCAAGTACCCGACGGCCGAATTGACGGCCAAGGTGGACCCGGCCGCATTCGCCGACCTGCCGACAAAACGCAGGATCAAGGCGACCCTGCCGTTCCGCCTCCGCCTGCACGGCGTCGACAAGGACCTCGAGGCCAGCATCGTCATCACCATGATCAGCGACACCCAGGTCTCCGTCGCTTCGGAAGCGCCCGTCGCGGTCCATGTCGAGGACTTCGGCCTGCTGCCCAACATCGACAAGCTGCAGCAGGCGGCCAATGTCACCAACATCGTGCCGACCGCCTCGGTGTCCTTCGATTTCGTCTTCACCGCCGATGGCAGCAAGCCGGCCGCTGTTCAGACCGTGGCGGCAAGTGCTGCCGACGTCGGGCCGGTCGCCACCGATGCGGCGAAAGCGAATTTCAGCGACGAGGAGTGTCTCAACAGGTTTGCCGTGCTCTCGCGCACCGGCGCCATCTACTTCCGGCAGGCGAGCGCAAGGCTAGATGCCAAGAGCCGCCCGCTGCTGGCGGAGGTCGAAGGCGTCGTCGGCAAATGCCCGGCCCTCAAGGTCGAGGTGTCCGGCCACACCGACTCCGACGGATCGCCCGAGGCGAACAAGGCGCTGTCCGAGCGGCGGGCCCAGGCGGTTGCCGACGCGCTGGTCGCCGACGGCGTGCCGCACAACCAGGTCAGCGCCGCCGGCTATGGCGAGGAACGGCCGGTGGCCGCCAACGACACGCCCAGGAACAAGGCACTTAACCGGCGGATCGAATTCTCCGCCACCAAGCTTGCGAACTGAGGTCGCGGGTGGGCCCCGACTCGATCGCCCGTTGCGGCCGCCTGCTTCGGGCCGCTGGCCTTGCGGTGCTTGCCGTGTTCCTGACTTTGACCGCCGCCAGCGCCGAGCGCCGCGTCGCGCTCGTGCTGGGCAACTCGCAATACCAGCATGCGGCGCCGCTTACCAACCCGGCGCGTGACGCTGAGGCCATGGCGGAGCGCCTGCAGAACCTGGGCTTCGAGGTGGTCTCCGGTTTCGATCTCACCAAGCAGCAGACGCAGACCACGGTCGCCCAATTCGCCAAGCAGGTGCGCGGTGCCGACATCGCGCTGTTCTTCTACGCCGGCCACGGCCTGCAGGTCGCGGGCAAGAATTACCTGCTTCCAGTCGATGCCGCGCTCGAGGACGAAACCTCGCTCGATTTCGAGGCAGTGTCGGTCGATTTCGTCCTGCGCCAGATGTCGCGCGAGACCAGCATCAGGCTGGTGTTCCTCGATGCCTGCCGGGACAACCCGCTTGCCGAGGTGCTGGCCAGGACCGCTGGCGTCAAGGGTGCAAGCAGCGGCCTTGCCGAAATACCGATCGAGAATGGCGGCGCCGGCACGCTCGTCGCCTTCGCCGCCAGCCCGAACCAGCTTGCCTTCGATGGATCGGGCGAGCACTCGCCGTTCACCGCGGCACTGATCCAGCACATAGGCGAATCCAACATCTCCATCACCGAGGCTATGAACAGGGTCACCAGCGACGTCTTCAAGGCGACGGCCGGCAAGCAGCGCCCCTGGATCAATGTCTCGCTGACCACCGAGGTCGTCCTGCACAGGGTCGATCTCAACGCGCCGCTGATCGTTGGCGAGGCGAGTGTTCCGCAGGCCGAAGCGGGCTCCGACACGCGCAACACCGGAGCAGCATCGGGCCTGGGCGACGACCAGCTTGCGCTCAACCTGTTGCGTCAGAAGATCCCGAAACTGGCGACCGACGAGCCGATCCTTTTCGATCACCCGGTCAAGTTCGGCGATC
This sequence comes from Mesorhizobium silamurunense, assembly GCF_014843905.1. Lineage (NCBI taxonomy): Bacteria > Pseudomonadati > Pseudomonadota > Alphaproteobacteria > Hyphomicrobiales > Phyllobacteriaceae > Mesorhizobium > Mesorhizobium silamurunense. The sequence continues at coordinate 54,205 of NZ_LPVS01000088.1, forward strand.
CGGCCATCGACGGCAAGAGCATCGCCCAACTGATCAAGGGCAAGCCGCTGTTCAGCCCGGTGGAGGGTCTCGACAAGTCGGTTTGGGAGGACAAGCACTGCGACGGCTGCCACGAATGGAACGAGGCCCGTCTGTGCGATCAGGCGAAGAATTTCGCCGCCAACGATGTCTCGGTGCTGCGCCTGCAGCACCCTCTGGGAACCCGCTTCAAGGTGGCGCTGGCCAGATGGGCGCAAGGCGGCTGCAAGTGAGAGCGGGTGTCTGACTGCCTCGGGCCTAATAGGCGTCGGCCGATTGCTGCTGCGCCTCCATCTCCGCCATCTGGATGCCCATCTCGACGAAAGCCGAAAGCACGGCAAACCGATCCGCGAGCGACACCCGCGCAAGGCCTGCCAGAATCCCTGCGCTGACGGCATGGGCGGTCGGAAATCCGGCCGCTGCTTGATCGATGGTCGAACCGCTGTCGCGCCAGCCCGCCGCCAGGGCGATCCACGAAGCGGGCGTCACCGGCGGCACCTCCACGGCCTGGGCTACCGCCGCGCGATGGTCGGGATTGCCGGGTTCGCCGACCCAGTCGCCGACGAGCGCCAGCAATTCGAGATCCCTGTCGCCGAGGAGTTCGGCAAGGTTGCTCAGGCACTCATGCGCCCACCAGACCGCGGCCCGCTCGGGCAGCAGATAGGCGCAGAAGGTGATTGCCTCCTCGGGCACGCGCCCGGCCAGCAGCGTGCGGCAAAACTCGATCGAAGGCTGGTCGGTCGGGGCCGCCTTCATATCCCGGGCGACGGCAGGGCAAGCGCTGAACAGATCCCGCGCCGTCCTGAACCGGAGCCCGTTGGCCATGGCCGCCCGCCCTCACTTGTGCATGTCGCCCAAAGTGCGCAGCGGTTTTGGGAAAAACGACATGCAAAAACAAAAGTCCTAAAGCGCGTCGCCTGGATCCGTTTCAGCGCGACGCGCTTTAGGAATAGAGCTACTGAAACCCCGGCGGGGGCGTTGGTCAAGCCTCAGCCTAGCAAATGACGGCCGCTCGCAGCGTGTGTTTGTTCACAGACAATCGCCGTGAAATTTGGTATCGTTCGGCTGATGCATGTCGCCCAAAACTGTGCAGCGGTTTTGGGGAAACGATACGCATGAAATGAAGACTCAAAGCGCGGCGCCGCGCTTTGACGAGATCCGCTCAAACAGGAGTAACGGTCATGCGGTGGGCGAGCTCAGCCTTTGCATTGGCGGCCGTGCTTTTCTCGACGCACGTTTCCGCTGATCCGCTTCAGAAATCCGAAGACATCGTGAAGTTCTTCACCGGCCAGGGCAATCTCGGCGCGTCGCGCGGGATCTGCGTCGGCACCGAGGAAGAGTGCAAGAGCAAGAACGACAAGAACGCGGCCCCCGACAAAACCGGGCTCGATATGATGATCAATTTCGGGCTGGATTCCGCTCAGCTCGATCAGACCGCGCGCGCCGAACTCGACGAGTTCGCCAAGGCGCTGAAGGACAACCGGCTGAGCACGTTCAGCTTCGTGGTCGAAGGGCATACCGACGCTTCCGGCCCGGATCGCTACAATCAAAATCTGTCGCAGCGCAGGGCGAAGTCGGTAGCCGCCTTCCTGACCGCGAACGGCGTTCACCCCGACCGGCTCGAAGCGATCGGCCTGGGCAAATCGCACCCACGCGTTGCCAACCCTTATGATCCGGTCAACCGCCGGGTTGAGATGCGGATCAGGACGGAATAAGCCGCCGGCAGAAAGTCATTCGCGCCGCAACGGCGATCAACGGGAGCCCGGCAAAACGGCCGGCTCCCGTTTTTATCAGGGCTTGTGGAGCGCGCCACCCACCGCGATACCGGTGCCGAAGATCAGCGCCTTGGTCAGGAAGTCGTTGTTGTCGTTGGGCGGTGGGGCTTCCTCGCCAACCATGGTGTCGGTGTTGCGTCTCCTGACAACTTGCTGCTGCTTCCTGCGCGGCTTTTCCGCCACGGGCTTGAGCGTGCGGGTCTTCTGCACCACCGGCTTCTTGGGCTGCGCCGTGCGGGCCTGGTCGGCGGCTTGGTTGGCGCGGATCGCGTCCATCATCGGGTCGGTCTGGATCGCCAGGAACGCCAGCTGCTCGCGGGTCAGAAAAGTGGTCTGTGGCAGGCCGTTCTTGCCCTGCCAGACGCCGATTGCCTGGCGCGTCTTTGGGCCGATATTGCCGTCGACCTGGCCAAGCTCGTTGCCCAGCGCCTCGATGCGCAGCTGCAGGTCGATGCGGCCGTTGCGATCGAGGCCGATCGCGCCTTCCGTCTGTTCCGTGCCTGGCGTCCGCTTCATCTCGTCGGTGATGCCGACCGAGGTTCGAACAGCCGAGCCTGAATTGGCGTTTGCTGTGTCCGTGTCGAGAGTCGCGACCTGCTTGTCGGCCTTCGGATCCTTCAACTGATCGATGTTGAGCTTGGCCACGGTGGCGAAGCGGCCGTTCGGGAACTGTTCGAGATAGGCCTCGTAATACGGAATGGCGTTCTTCTTCGAAGCCTCGTCCCAAAGGCGCTGCTCGACCTCCCAGGACGGCGGCTCGCTGACCACGGGAGCGGGGGCGGGCGCCGCTGTTGTTTTGGCTGCGTCGGCCACGGGCGCCGCGCCCGTCGCGGCTTCCTGCTTGCCGAGGAAAACCTCGCGTCCCAGCGATGCATTGTGCCATGGCCGCTGACGGCCTTGCGTGGCTTCCGTCACCTCGCCGCGCACCCGTGTCAAGGCGCTCTGGATCTCGACGCCGGGTTCGGTCAGGTGCTTGGCGAGAGCTAACGAGTAGGGGCTGTCGACGCCGTTGCCGTCGAAGGCGATCGCGCCGGGGTCCGTTGCATAGGCGATAAGCACGCCGCCCGTGCCGACGCCGTCCGCTTTCGCTTCGACCGGCGCCAGGCCGGCGCCGAGCGAGCGGCTCTTCGGCAGCGAGGCGGCCAGCGTCCTTGCCAGCGGATTGTCGCGGCAGGCGTCGAGGATGATGACGCCGACCGCCGGGTCGGGCGGCAGCGCCGCCATGAACTCGTCGATCTGCACGGTGCGGGTCTTGAGATAGGCCGGCGACGTCAGCTCCGCATCCACCGGAATGAGATAGTTCTTGCCGTCGACCTGCATGCCGTGGCCAGCATAGAAGATGACGGCGAGATCGGCGTTATAGGATTCTTCCGTGAACCGGCTGATCAGGCTGTGCATGCCTTGATTGTCCTGGTCGACGCCTTCGATCACCTCGAAGCCGGCATTGCGCAGCGTCGATGCGATGAGGTGTGCGTCGTTGGCCGGGTTGGGCAACGGCACGGCGTTGACATATTTGCTGTTGCCGATGACCAGCGCGACGCGCTCGGCGGCGTCTGGCGTGGCGGCCTCGGCGCCGAACGCGGCAAGGACAAACAGGATAAATCCACTCACAAGGACGGCGAACGTTTTCATGGACCGGCCCTCCGCCCCTTCGGGGCGCGCTATCGGTGTCTGCGCATGCTAAATTTCGCTTCTGCCAAAACTGGCTCTTGGGCGTATGTGATCCCGACCACAGTCTTGGTTCACAAAGAGCCCGAAAAAGTGAGTTATGACAACATCAGGCGGCAGCGACACCAATGGCCTGACGTCGGCCCCAGCTTTCAAAGCGTCGCCTGGATCGAGCCTATGAGGGCCGTGACGGCCTGCTTGTATTTCTCGAATTCCGGCGATGTCTGCCGGATCTGGGTCGTGATCGTCTGCTGGTTCTGATCGGACGCCACGCGGGTCACCTTCTGCCCCATCTTTCGCTCGGCCCAGTCGATGACGTAGCTGGTGGTCTTGCCTGTGAGGAACGGATTGGCCTGGATCACGGCCGACCCAAGGACCACGCTCAATTGCGCCGCGCCCGGCGCCGCCAGCACCTGGGACGCGCCTTCCATGCCCAGGAAATGGCAGAGATAGAGCCGCCCGGCGGTGATCTGGTGGCCGCGGGCGCGAAGATAGGCTTCGCCCTCGCGCGCCAGGTTGCGCACCATCTCGCGCGACAGAGTGGCGTCGTAGCGAAGCGCGAGTAGGTCGGCGGTCGACAGCGAGCGGGCGAGATCGGGCCGATAGGTGTTCATCATCCGGATCCAGGTCTTGGTGATGAACTGGCCGGCACCGGTCGCCGAGGACAGCGGGTTCTTGGCCCGCGCGCTGCCGCCGCTTTCGACATGGACGATGCGCTCGGTCAGCGTCTCGACGGCGGCATCGCCGGAACCGCCGGAATCGCCAGATGCATAGGCGGCAACCGTGGTGACCATGCCCAGCGGATCGATCGCCTCGCCGTTCTGGTAGAGCTCGAAATGCAGATGCGGGCCGGTCGAAAGGCCGGTGGTGCCGATATAGCCGATGACGTCGCCGGCCTTCACTTTGGTGCCGACGCCGCTCGCGATGGCGAATTTTTGCATATGCGCATAGCGCGTCTCGCGCTCGTTGGCATGCGTGATCTTCACCAGATTGCCATAGCTGCCGCCATCGCCCTGGAAGGTGATTTCGCCATCGAACGCGGCCATGATCGGCGTGCCGACCGGAGCAGCCCAGTCGACGCCTTTATGGATGCGAACCGTACCGAGGATCGGGTGCTTGCGCGGGCCGAAGGTCGAGGTCATCACCCCGGCGACCGGCGTGACCATGCCGTTGGTCACGGTCAGCGAACGAACCTCGTCATTGCCCGTGACGCATGCGTACTGCCCGTCGCTCTGTTGGAAGACGAAACAGTCGAGGGTCTTCTCCGTGCCCTGGACGCCGACATAGAGGACCCGTCCGGAGATCTCGCCCTGGCCGCGTGGCGTCTGCGAATAGATCAGCACCAGCCGCTGGTCTTCGCTGGCGAAGGCGTCGAGATCCTGTCCTCGCGACAGATACATGATTGCTTCGCCGATCACGCTGGTCGGAACCTTGTTGCGCGCTGCCGTCGAATAGATCGCGTCGAGCAGGCGATACTGCCGCTTGGGCCCGCCCTCGTCGGATGCGCCTGAATAGTTGAACAGGTCCTCGCGGACCCAGGGATCGACGCCCGAGACGAAGGCGCCGGCCGCATTGCGCGTCAGCGTGCCGACATAGACGTTCCTGGCATAGATCGAGACCTGCATGAGCGACATGGTCGTCGTCTCGCGGTTCGGCCTGAACCCGCGCATGGCCACGACAAAGCCCGATGCCAGGCCATCGCGATTGAACAGCGCCTTCAGCGCTTCGCCCGCCAGTTTCGCGTCGTCGGCCGAGAAGTGCGCATCGGTGACGACGCTGTCCAGGCTGCGGTCGTTGAGGATTTTTACGAACGTGTCCCCTGTGGCCTCGAAGCGCTGGTACTCGCTGGTGACGGAGGCGACGGTCGTGTTGTTCTCGATCTCGGTCTTCTTGAAGGCGGGAAGGGCGGCTTCGCCCTGGTCGACGGTCTCGCCCCAGCCGGCCTCAGGGTCGTCCGCATCCGCCTTGGGCGCAGAACCCTCAGGCGCTTCGCTCTCGTCCGGCGCCGGCTGGAGGTCGTTCTCCAGATCGCCTTGCTGATCGTCGGCTGCAGCCGGGGCCGGCGGGGCAGCTTGCTGATCGGGTGCCGCCGCCGGGGCTTTTGGCGCCGTCTGCCGCTGCGCCTGGAAGAAGGCGAAATCCTCCTGCGTCGACGGGATCGTGGTCATGAATTTCTCGCTGGCGCTCAACATCACGTCGGAGAGGATTTCGATCTGCGGCGAGGCGCCGGAACTGTCGAGTTCGGCTGGGCGTGCGACGGTGCGGCCCTTCGTTGCGTTGTCGGCATCGGGCGCCAGCGTGATCCACATCGGATCGCCGGCAAGGTCGATGATGGCCGGCACATAGACCGAGGCGTCGGGCGGCACGTCCTCCATGCCCTCGACCGGATGCAGTTCCTCGTCCTCGTCGCCGAACGACCAGTAGTCCTTGGTCAGGTAGAAGCCCGCCGCGATTGAAACGACGGCGAGCGCGGCAACGCTGGAAAGAATCCAGCGCCAGAGCTTGCGCCGGCGCTCGGCCAGGCGCGCCTGCTTCTTCAATTTGAAGCTCGTGTCGATGCTGTGCGTCACGGGCTGTTCCCGGTCAGGAAATAGGTCCAGCGCACCTGCTCCTGCGTGTCGACCTCGACGAAGCGCGCGGCGATATGGCCGCGCTGCCAGCATTCATCGATGCCGCGGATCGAGAAGCGGCGGCGGTCGACGCACATCTCGGTCGATCCGTTCAGGATCGCGTGGCCGAAGACGTCCGTGGCGTAGATGTAGATGTACCGGTTGGTCAGCTCCTCGCGGATGACGTTGACGCATTGGTTGGCGCCGATGGTCCACCAGCCGTCGGTCTGGTCGGCGTCGTCGACCTTCTGTCCGACAGCGAGGTTGACGACGTCGAGCGTCTGGTTGCAGACGGTGAATTCGGCATGGGCCTTGCCGGCGGTGAGGATCGAGAGCAGCACCCCGCCAAGCAGTGCGGTAAGCTTCATCCGGCTGGTCGGGTTAGCCCAAATTCGAACCCGGCCCCGCTTCTTGCATGGCGGTGACGAAGAGGAAGAACGCGGGTAGCGGAGTTCCATCGGCGTCCATGTCTATCCGCCAAGCCGGAAATACTTGGCCGTGGCGGAGAATTGGGAACCATCGGCCTCGATCTCCTCGAGGATCCTGGGCAACAGCTCCGAGGCCGGTGTCGGCCTCGAGAACATCGCGGCCTGGATATCCCGGGGTCCGGTGATCACCAGCATGATCTGCGGCACGGCCTTGCCGGCCGCCTTGTCGGCGGCGGCGAGGCCGATCGGGATGTTGAAAGTCGCCTTGTCCGGTTGCGCCACCATGCGGTCGTCGAGGTTGAACGCGATGCCCTTGTGGTCGATCAGCATCACATTGGAAATGAGCCCGCCGCGCGTTACCAGCGTGCCGCGGATCGGCGAGCCGTCCGGCACTGACGTCCGGTCGAGAACGAGTTGCGGCCTTTCGGCTCCACTCCGGTCGAGAAAGCGCAGGAAGCTGGTCACCTCGCACTGCGGCTGGTCAATGAGGCGAACGCTGATGTCCGGCTCGAGATGGAACCTCGACTGGAAATCGTTGAGCATCCGCTCGAACGGCTGCACGGCGGTGCCGAAGCCTTCGATCGCCGCGGCGCTGTCCGTCGCCGACGTCAGCGTCGCATAGAAACACTCGCCGCCGCTGAAGTCGCGCACCCAGGAGGCACGCCGCGTCAGTTCGTCGAGCTCTTTTGCCGGCGGCGAAACCTGCGGCTTGGGCAGGTTGATGGCGACGTCCGTATTCTGAGGCTTGGTCGCAGGCTGTGGCTGCGGCAGCGGTGCCGGTTGTGACGACGCGCCCGGCGTTGACGGCTGGCTAGCCGGGGTTTCAGGCGCTTTCGGCTGGATGGGAGGCGAAGCCGGCGCCTGGGTTTCCGTAGGCGCGGGCGTTGTCGACTTCGACAACTTGGACAGAGCCTCGATGAGGTCCGATGCGCTGGGCTTGGTGGCCGGCGGTTTTGCTTCCGGCGGCGGCGTGTTTCCCGCTTCTGTCTGGCTCGGTCCCGACCCCTTGGCCGTTGGCGCCTCGTTGGCTGCCGGCTTCTGATTTTCCGTCGCCTTCGGCGTAGGAGCGGGCGACTTCTCGATCGGCGGCTGTGGAGGCTGGGTCTCGATTGGCTGCGAGGCTTGCGCCTGATTGTCGTGGGCCGGGCTCTCGGGCTGGGCGGCAGGCGACGTCTTCTCAGCGGGCTCTTGGATCTTCGTTGGTGGCGGCGCCTCGAGCTTGGGGGTCGGCACGGGAATTTCGGCAGGCCGTGTCGGCTCCGATTTCTGCTCGGTGTCGGCTTCCGCCTGCTTTTGGAGCGGTTGTGTCTTGTCCTCGGCTTGCGGCAGAGCAGGAGCGGTAGGCTTGGCCGGCTCAACGGTGGCAGAGTTGTCAGGTTTTGGTGCCGCTGGCTGGGGTTTCGAAGCATCCGCGACAGGCTTAGGCGTTTCCACTGCGGGTTTTGCCGCCGGTTTTGGGGTGAGAGGCTCGGGTTTCTCCACGGCAGGCGGAGGCGCCATGACGCCGCTGAAATAGAGGCCGGCGCCCGTCACCACGGCCAGCGCCACCGCGCCGCTCGCGATCGCCGGGAACCGAGAGCGCCTGGGCTTCGCGGAAGACGCAGGCGTCGCGGCTCGTGGCGGGGCGGCCGCCGGCGAAGGCCGCGGCTCCGACAGGTGCGCTGGCCGCACATGCGGGACGAAACGCGGTTCGCCGGGAACGGTCGAAGGCGGGCTGGAGTTCGGCAGCGCGGTCCAGCCGGCGCGCGGCAGGCCCGAGCGCTCGCGCGGAGCAAACGATCCGGGCGGCGGCAAGGTCGCGTCGAGATCGTCGTCGCGCGTTGCCCTGGCGATCTCGGCCATGCTTGCCGGCCGGTCTTGAGGATCCGGCTGCAGCATCGCTTCGATGAGAGAGCGGAAATCGGGGTCGATGTCCGACAGGTCCGGCACGGTCCGACGCTTCTCGATAACCTCATATTGCGAGCCGCTCATGTCGAGCGGCTTCCCGCGCAGGGCCGCGGCCAGCACCAGTCCGAGACTGTAGATATCGGATTGCTCGCTGACCTCGCCGCCATAGAGGCCGAGCTGTTCGGGAGAGACGTAGTTGTATTTGCCGGCGAACTTTCCGCCGATCAGCGTCTCGCCGCCGACGGTAGCCGAGCGCGCGATGCCGAAGTCGATGATCTTGGCGCGCTCGACCCGGCCGCCTGGCAGGATGATGTTGTCGGGCGAGAGGTCACGGTGGACCGCCCCGGCCTGATGCACGGCACTCAAGCCGGAGGTGAGGCGATGGCAAAGCCTGCGCACGTCCGGCGGCGACATGGGGCCGCGCCGCATGACGTCGAACAGCGACTGGCCGTCCACGAACTCCATCGCCAGGTAAGGACGGCCGATGCCCGGATCGATGGTGAAGACGTGGTATCGCACCACCGCGTCATGCGACAAATGGTTGAGGATCGACGCCTCCTTGCGGAACAGTGACAGGATCGTCTGGTCGCGGGCGAATTCGGGCAGCACGATCTTGATCGCCACATGATCGCCGGTCTGGATATTGTGGCCGCGATAGACCTCGCCCATGCCGCCGGATGCGATCCGCTCGTCGAGTTCGTAAATGCCGCTGAGCTGCGTGCCGACGCCGGTGTATGCGAGGTTCGGCGAAATCCGCGTCTTGTCGTCGTCGCCCATCTCACACAGCCCTCGTTCCGGACTGAGCCGATTGGAGCGGTCCGTTGCGCCCGTCGCCGACGCTCACCATCACGATGGTGACATTGTCCGTTCCGCCGCGCGCCAGCACCGTCTCCAGCAGCTTCTCGCATGCCACCTGCGGCGGCCCTGATTTGACCGCAGCTTCGATCTCGGCGTCGCTGACATGCGCCGTCAGCCCGTCGGTGCTCAAGACGAAAACATCGCCGGGCATAAGCTCGCCTTGCTGGAAATCGATCTCCAGCTCGTCGCTGACCCCGACGGCATGGGTGATCACATTGCGGCGCGGCCAGGTGAGCGCTTCATCCGCGCTGATCATGCCGCGGTCGAGCAGCTCCTGGACTTCGGTATGGTCCCTGGAAATCTGCGAGATCGCGCCGCCCCGTACCAGATAGATGCGGCTGTCGCCGGCCCACAGCCCTGCGAACCGCCCGTCCATCGCCAGCAGGGCTGCGAAGGTGGAGCCGATGGTGATGCCGCGCGATCGCGATATGTTGCGGATCTCGGCATTGGCGCGGCTCAGCCGGTCCTCGAAACGCGCGCGAAGGTCCGGCGCCGAGCTGGCGATGCCGATCGTCGCCAGATGATCGACGATGCTGGCCGAAGCCACTTCTCCGGCCTCATGGCCGCCCATTCCGTCGGCCACGACCCAAAGGCCGGTCCGTGGCTCGACGAGATAGTTGTCCTCGTTGTGGTCGCGCACACAACCCTTGTGGCTCACGCCGAAGCTCTCGATGGGAAGGGCGACAGTGCTCAATTTGCCACCAAGCGCTTCGCGAGCGTCCTCTGTGACGAACCATGGGCCGCGTGCCCAGGCCACTTTGCCACAAGCGCATACATTAGAGTACCGAAATGAAGGCTGGCGCCGGCGATGCTCTGGAGCGCTGCCATGTCAGAACGCCTTCGGACAGCTGAACCCGGACAGCGCCGGGAGGAGCAAGGGATTGGCGGCCGAGCCGGTCTCCATCTTGTAGGCGACGTCGCGTCCGCCGATCACGAAACGCGCTTCGGCGTCACCGCCATTGCTGGTGACGCTCGCCTTGTCCAGCAGGCGCTTCAAGGCCCACGGCCCTTCGAATTTGAGGACGGATTCGCGGCCCGGCATTTCCGGCGTCAGGCTGAGGCTGGCGGATCCGGAAGCGGCGCCGCTCGGCCATGTTACCGTGCTCGGCGTGTTGCCGGCCTGTGCGCTCTGCACCGTCTGCCCGTCGACGTTGAGCACCGCGCTGTCGGCCTCGCTGTTCAGCGAGGTGGGCGTGAAGGTGATCGCGACCGATGGCGCCGAACCGCCGGACGGGAAGAAGGCGCTGCGGATTTCCGCCGCCGACTGGAACGCCTTCAAGGTCGACTTGGCGAGGTCGCGGCCGGAGCGGGCATCCGGCTTCCAGGTCCAGTCCTGCCCCGTCATGTCGATCAGCGGCGCAAGGTTCTGCGCGAAGAATCGGTCCATCAGACCGCCGGGCGCGAACAGCCTGGCGAAATCGGCAAAAGAGATGTCCTCGGTGCTATCGCTGGCGAAGGGATAGTGGCCGTTGACGGCTTCCTCGCAGGGGCGCGTGACCGTCTCGTCGAGCGTCTGGTTGAGGTTGGCCATCGAGGTTGCGGCGACATTGCCCTCGAACTCGTCCGCTGCCGCGTCGACCATTCGCGCCAGCTGCTTCGGCAGGCGCGAGGCATTGGCGCGCATCGTCGAAATCTGCAGCTTCAGGTTCGCGTTGACGCGGTCCGTCTGCGCGGGGACGTCCGCTGCCAGCTTCACGCTCTGGTAGATGTCGTGGAAGTTCTGCGTCAGCGCATCGAGCGGCCGACGGCCGCTGGAGCCGCTCACCAGCGCCTGGAACGGCCTGAACTGTGCTTCCACCGTGGCGCCGGCGTTCTGCGCGGCGGACGAGCTTGCCCCGGCGCGGCTTTGCGACTTGCCGCCGGCGACCTGCAGGCCGATGCGGGCCAGGCCCTTGGCCATGCTCGCAGGATCCTGCTGCGTCCCGCCGGTCTCGCCTGCGGAGGCGGTGCTTTCCTTCGTCAACGCGGTTTCATCGGCGATCGCCGTGAACAGCCGGTCCAGCGGCGAGTCCTGCGAGGCGGCGGCGGAGAGCGCGATGTATTGCGGCTTGTCCTTCAGCATCGCCTTGAATTTCAACTGATCGAGCGCGCCGTTCCAGGCGGAAGCGAATTCCTTGCCGTAGCGGTCGATGAGCTCGGGGCCGAGCCTGGGAAGGTCCTGGTCGATGCTGCCCTGCTCGCCGCCGCCACCGAGGACCCATTGGTCGTCGACCAGCATCTGCGCGATGCGTGAGAGCTGCGGCAGGTAGAAGCCGTTGAAACCCGCTTTGGTGTAGAGGCCGGGAACGCGAAGGTCGGCGAGCTCACTGCCGTCCATGCGTTCGAACAGGAGCTGCGCTTCCGGACCGGCTTTCGCGGCAACGGAAAAGTCCTGCAGCCTTGCAGCGTAGACCGCCGACCTGATCAGCGCCGATGCGCGGTCGGCAAGGCTCATGCGTCCGAGCGAGCGCTGCGCCGCCTCGACCAGCGGCTGGTTGAGCTCGAACACCGGGTCATAGGCATCGTCGAGCGTGAGCATGGCGCGCAGATGCTTTTCGAGCTGCGCGCGGCCTTCGCGGTTGTTCTCGCCTGGATAGCGGTTTTCTTCCCAGTCCTGCTTCATCCAGGAAACGATCAGCTCGTCGTCGACCTTCGGCGCCTTGCCGCCCAACATCAGATAGATCTTCAACGGTTCGTAGAGCGCGATCGGATCGGCCATCTTGGCCTGGATCGTCCGCTCCGCCTGAACCAGGAGACGGGAGCGGAAGTTTCGCTCCAGCGCCTGTCGGTAGGCCGTTTTGGAGGCCGACAGAAGTCTCTCCCGTTGGCTGAGCCCGAAACTTTCCTCGATCGGCTTCGTTTGGGCGGCGGTTTCATATCCCGCGGGCAGGTTGCGCAGCTGGTCGAGCGAGCCGATGACGTTCTCGAGGTCGACATCGGTCACCGTCGTGCTCTTTAGCAGCGAATCCGCGCTATCGCGATACTGCGCCATCGCCTGCCTCGTCGAGGCGATCAGCGACTTGTTGGCGAAGAAGCTGAGGCCCAGCACGCCGAGCGCCGCTAGAGCCGCCAGCGCGATCGCGGCGAGGCCGCCGAACCTGGCGAGCCTGTCGCGCCGCTCTGCGGCTCTGTCGAACGAGACCCAGCCTGCCTCGGGGAAGATCACCCTCGCCAGAAGATCGTGCAGGAAGAAGCTCTTGCCGGTGCCGGAAAGATGCGCCTGGGAAGCGCCGCCGAAACTGCGGCCGATTGCGCCCAGCACCTGGTCGATCGGTGTTCCTTCCTGTGTGCCCGAGGAAAAATAGAGCCCGCGCAGGCTGACGTTCACTTGCGCTCGCGAGGCATCGAACAGGCTGCTGACGAACCGCACGACGCGGGTCCGCAGCGCGCCGAACTGCGCCGGAAAGCCGAAGATCGCGATGCGCGCCACCGGGTCGGTCTCGTCCTGCAGGCGGTCGGCGATCTCGTCCGCCAGTTGCCTGGCCAGCGCGTCGAACTCGGCCGGGGCCTCGCCGACCATATTCCTGTTGCGGTCGGTGGTCTGGAACGTCGCCCCCCACACCTTACGCCGTCGGGCTTCGTCGAAATCGCCGAAATAGTCCATGAAGCCGGCGACGAGGTCGGCCTTGGTAAAGAGCAGGTAGACAGGGAACTGGATCTTCAGCGTCTCGTGCAGTTCCCGCAGCCGGCTTCTTATTTCGGCGACATGCGCGTCGAGCTGCCGATCGTCGAAGCCGATGAGATCGACGAGGCTGATGGCGAGGATCACGCCGTTGATCGGCTGCCTGGAGCGGTATTTCTTGAGCAGTCCGAGGAAGGCGAGCCAACTCGTCTTGTCGCGCTGGGCATCTGAATCCTGCGTCGTGTAGCGGCCGGCCGTATCGATCAGCACCGCATCGTCGGTGAACCACCAGTCGCAGAACCGCGTGCCGCCGACGCCTGCCACCGGCTGAGCGTTGCCGGACCCCGCAAGCGGAAACTTCAGCCCTGAATTGACCAGCGCCGTCGTCTTGCCGGCTCCTGGTGGGCCGATGATGATGTACCAGGGGATCTCATAGAGGAAGTTGCGCCTGCCGCTCGACTGCTTCAGAGTCGCGATGGCCTCGCCCATTCGCGCTTCGAGCACCTGTGAATCGTCGTTGCGGTCGTCGCTGCGCGCGATCGCCTTCTCGAGCATCTTCTGCGCCTTGCGCGCTTGCCAGAAGTGGATGCCGTAGAACAGCGCGAGCAGCGCGACGGTGACGCCGATGATCGTCGCCCTGAGCCAGGCAGGCCCGAGGGGCCTTGTATCGGCGAAGCGGATCAGCGGCCCGGCATACCAGACCGCTGCCGAGAAACCGGCGAGCGCCAGCAGGCTGAATATCCTGAGCACCCAGCGCATCAGTGCCGCTCCCTGCCGCGCCCGCTCACAACGTCTCCTCCTTCGGGATCAATACGTCGACGCGGCGGTTCTTCGCGCGGCCGTCCGCCGTCGCATTGTCGGCGATCGGTTCGTCCTCGCCCTTGCCGTCGACCGTTGTCCGTGACGGGTCTTTCAATTGCTTGGCCATCATTGCCTGGACGGCTTTGGCGCGCGCGACGGAAAGATCGAAGTTGGATTTGAACTGGCTCGACTTCTTCGGCTTCACATTGTCGGTGTGGCCAACGATCCGGATCGGCCCGGGCTCAGTATTCAGAGCCGTGGCGATGTCTGCCGCTACCGGCTGGAATTCCGGTTTCAGCTCCGCCTGCCCGGGCGCGAACAAGAGCTGATTGTTGACCTCCACCACGATGAAGTTGCCCTTGGTGCCGACCGTCAGCCCGCCGCCGGCGATCTCCTTGGCCAAAGCTGCGCGGATGCGGTCTATCTGGGTGGCGGTGGGAACGACCGGTGACGGCGGGACGGCTTCCGCGGGCTCGGCGAGTGGGGCCACGCTGGCGCGCTCGATGGTGACCGGTGTCGACGGGTTGAGCGCCAGCAATTCGCCGGCGGTCGCGTCGCCCTCGTCGGTGATCAGGACCCGTAGCCCGAAGAAGGCCGCCGTCACCAGCGTCGCGGCGGCGGCCGCGACCGCCCATAGCGGCAACCGCGCGCGGGGCTTTGACAGCGTCGCCGCCATGCCTTGCCAATGGGGCGAGATGTCGTCCTCGGGGCGCGGTCTGAAATAGCGGATGGTGTCGTAGACGTCGCGGCGGACGCGCTCGAGAGCGTCTCGCTCCCCGGCCCGCCCGCGATACTGGCCCTCGAACCCGAGCGACAGGCAGGCATGCATCAGTTCGAGCAGGTCGTGATGACCCTCCGGGCGGCCCAGGATCTTGTTCAGCGCCTCGTAGAAACCGGCGCCGGTGGGCTTGGTGTGGAAGAACCGCGCCGCCAGGCTGTGCCCGCTCCAGCCGTCGTCCTTCGGCCAGGGCAGGTTGCCGACCAGATCGTCGGCGGTCTCGCAAAGGGCGAATTTCGCGATTCTGCCGTCCTCCTCGGCGATGCCGGCTTTCGCCATCTCCCGGTCGAACGTCTCGATCGCTTCTGCGATATGCTCTGCCAGGGGCGCCGCCTGTCGCTCGACCGGCATCAGCCGCAACTGACCGAACAGCATCAGCAGGGGCGCCGCGGCCGCGAGAATTGGATTTGCCGCCGCGTATTTCACGCCGTCCGTGGCGTGGAGCAGGATTTCCTGTTGCAACGCGGGCGTCGAAGCGGCGGCAGGAGCCACGCCTTGAACGACCACGGTCCCGGTCGACCAGCCGGTCGGCATCTGCCGGCCGATGCCGGCGTCGAACACCGTCGATTCCCGGGCTGCCGGCGCAACGCCACCTGGAGAGGCGCTCTCAGGAGCCGTGGGCGAGCGTTGTCTCGGCCGCGGCGCCCGGATGACGGTCTTGTCCGCCGGCACCGAGGGATCGTCCTTCGAGCTCATCGGCGGTCCACCGTCGAGGTGCAGCGACCATTTCCTTGGCAAGCAAAGAGGCCGGCTTCGCGCTTTTCATGCCAAGATCTGGCGGCGGGCCGGGTGGAAAGGCTCATCTTGCCGAAACATGACATTGCTGCACACGCCCCAAGCCACGCCGCTTTGCCCGCCAGGCAAGCTTCCGTGCGTCATCCTAACCGCCCAAGCACATAAATAAAATCGGCAGCTGATTGAAATCGGAAAGCAGGATGATCAACGTGACGGGTTCTTCTGTGAGACCCGTCACACAGCGCCTTGCTCGGCTGGCCTGGTTGGCTATTTCTGCTTGCTGGCCTTGGCGTAGGCTTCGCTGAAATAGGCCAGGAAGACGTCGAGCATGCCGTTTTCGTGCTTCTCCTCCATCGTCCGCCAGGTAGCGACGAGGGCGTCCCACGCCTGGCTCTTCTTGGATGAGAAGGAGGCCGGCGGAAGTTTCCTGGCGATGGCCTCTGGCGACAGGTCGTCGAGCAGCTTGGAGAGCGCGGTCTGCATGGCGGCGTACGTGGCCAATTCGTGCGTCTTGAGATCCCGGAAGGCGTCCTCGACGCTGTGCGCGGCGTCGAGATAGCCGGCCCTGCGTTTCGCGAACATGATCTCCAATATGTCGTCGGTGCCCGGAACGAATTTCAGCGGGTTGTTGTTTTCGGCGCCGATCATCGTGCGGTTCGCGTTTTTGGCCAGCACCTTGGCCGCAGCGCGCGCCTTGAGCAGCAGCGACAATTGCTCGACCGTGGTTCTGAGCACAATGCCGATCTCGGCGGCCACGTCATGCGGATCGCGCGACTGAAGCAGGTCGGGCGCGATGCCGGCCGCCTTCGCGATGTCCCGCAACAGCCTATCGGCGTCCGCGTCTTGGCCAACCGACGCGGCCGGGACCGGCGGCTGCAACGCCGAAGACGTCGATGCCGCTCCCTGTCCGTGCCGCTGCTCCGCCCGACTGAACGGCTCGTTGCCCAACTCCAGCGGCCCGCCGGTCGACGGCGGCAGCTCGCGTTGCGTCGACCCGGCCCGGCTTTGCGGATGGCCGGCCGCTGGTCGTTCTTCGTCGATCGACACCGCGATGACATAGCGGCCGATCAGCACCCGGTCGCCCTGCGCCAGCCGGTGCGGACCGGCCATGCGCTGGCTGGAGCCGTTGACGAAGGTCCCGTTGCGCGAGACGTCGTAGAGCCAGAAAGCGCCCGCCTGGTAGCGGACCTCGCAGTGCCGTCCCGAGATGAACTTTTGCGGATCGGCGAGCGTCCAGTCGCAATTCTCGCGGCCGATCTCGAAGCTGCGGTCGTGCGCGGCGTAGCTCGTCGCGCCGCCGGCGGGCAGCCTGTCGACATTGCTGATCTGGAGAGAGATGAACATCCGCAAGTGTCGCCGAACTTGGTAAACAGATACTTGTCTCACGCAATTCCGGGCGAAGAACCGGTACGCGCTTTTCCTCGAATTGCTCCAGCATTCTAGCAGCTTGCGAGAGCAGGGGGAGAGGAGCGTTTCACACCGGCGCATCGGCGCGGTTTAGCCATCGCTATTATTTGGCCGGGACCAAACATGTGCTAGGCTGGACCGGTCCGGTGCGGTGAATTCGAAAACTTCCCGAACGTGATGCAGTTTACAGAGCGGGGGCTTCGATCCATCACACTTGCGGCCGCGTCCAGGAGGGGCACGACCCATGCCGAACGAACGTGCCACGGTTGTGCAGACGCCCGTTGGCGGCGATGTGCTGACCTTCACCCATCTCGTCGGGCGTGACGAGATCAGCCGTTGTTTCGCCTATACGGTCGGTTTCGTCTCGAAGAGCCACGATGTCGATCCGCTGAAGATGCTGGGCGGCGTCGTTTCGGTCGAGGGTGAATCCGATCCGAAACGCTGGTTCAGCGGCCTGGTGTCGGAATTCAAGCTCACCCGCATCGAGGACCGGCTGGCCTTTTATGAGGCGGTGGTCAGGCCGTGGCTCTGGTTCCTCGGCAACACCACCGATTGCCGCATCTTCCAAAACATGACGGCGGTCGAGATCGTCGAGAAGATCTTCTCGAAATACGGCATCGCGAAATTCGAGAAGCGGCTGCAGGGGTCTTATCCCCAGCGCGAATATTGCGTGCAGTATGACGAGAGCGATCTGGACTTCGTGCAGCGGCTGCTCGAGCACGAGGGCATCTTCTATTTCTTCGAGCATGACGAGGGCAAGCACACGCTCATCCTCTGCGATGCGATGAGCAAGCTGAAGACCGCTCCGGGCTACGACAAGGTGCTCTATAATTTCGAGGGGCAGGCCTCGCGGCGCGACGTCGAATACATCACCGAATGGATTCCGGGCAGCGCGGTGCGGCCGGGCGCCTACGCCCACACCGACTATGACTTCGAGAAGCCTGGCGCCGACTTGATGGCGAAGTCCGCCCAGCCGTTCAGCCACAAGGAGGCCGCGGGCGAAAACTACCGCCAGCCTGGAGCGCATCTCGATGTCGGGCGCGGCGACACGATCGCCGGGATCCGCCGCGAGGAGCTTCAGGCGGTGCACCAGCGCAGCACGGCCGTGGGCACGGTGCGGGGCCTCTTTTCCGGCTGCAAGTTCAAGCTGGAAAGCTTTCCGCGCGACGACCAGAACCGGGACTATCTGGTGATCAGCGCCGAATACCGGCTGTTCGATCCCGGCTACCGGACCCAGAACGAGGCCCATGCCGAAAATTTCAAGGTCGTGCTGGGCGTCGCGCCTGCCAAATTGCCCTACCGGCCGCCGCGCATCACGCCGCGGCCGATCATGCGCGGACCGCAGACGGCGACGGTGGTCGGTCCGTCCGGCGAAGAAATCTTCACCGACAAATATGCCCGCGTGAAGGTGCAGTTCCATTGGGATCGTCTCGGCAAGAAAGACCAGAACTCTTCCTGCTTCGTGCGCGTGTCGCAGACCTGGGCCGGCAGCGGCTGGGGCTTCATCCAGATTCCGCGCATCGGCCAGGAGGTGATCGTCGATTTCATCGAGGGCGACCCCGACCTGCCGATCATCACCGGCCGCGTTTACAATGCCGCTGAGATGCCGCCCTACGGACTGCCGGGCAACGCCACGCAATCCGGCTGGAAGTCGAATTCCTCCAAGGGCGGCGGCGGTTACAACGAGCTGATGTTCGAGGACAAGGCCGGATCCGAGCTCGTCAACTTCCAGGCGCAGAAGGACCACCATCTGCTGATCAAGCACGACCGCAACAAGACGGTGCAGCACGACCAGTCCGACCGCATCGACCATGACGCCAAGCACTCCGTCGGCCACAACCTCGACGAGGACGTCGGCAACAACAAGACGGTGAAGGTCGGCGTCGACCAGACCACCAACATCGGCAGCAACGACACCGAGACGGTGGGCGCGAACCGCTCGCTGACAGTCGGTGCCAACGAGACGATCCATGTCGTTGCCAATTCCACCGAAAACATCGACGCCAACCACTCGCAGACGGTTGGCCTGGTCCAGACGGTCACGGTGGGTGCTGCCCGGGTCGATACGGTTGGGGCGGCTGAAGCAAGGACCGTGGGCGCCTCGCAGACAAATACAATTGGCGTCACACGATCTGTCAGCGTCGGCACCAATCAAAGTCATGATATCGGCGCAGCGGACAGCTGGTCGGTAGGCGCCAGCCAAAGCATACAGATCGGCGCCGACCAGAGCGTCGATATCGGCGGGGCGCAATCGACACAGGTTGGCAAGGCACGAACAGCCAAGATCGGGGCGGATGACGGAACCGATGTCGGCGGGGCGCATGCTCTCAAGGTCGGGAAGAGCAGCGGTATCGACATTGCCCAAGACAGTTCAATCAAGGTTGGCAAGAATCTGATGATCGAAGCTGGCGACTCGATCACGCTCAAATGCGGCTCAGCGTCGATCACGATGAAAAAGGACGGCACCATTGTCGCTGACGGGAAGGATATTACACTCAAGGGCAGCGGCAAGATCACCGTCAAGGCCGACGGCGAGGTGATCGTGAAGGGAAGCACCATCAACAACAATTGAGGGCGTCATCATGGAAGTGCTGGATCGCATCGACGGCGTCGTCATCGGCTTGCTGATTGGTTTCGAAGGTGGAGCGCCGCTGGTGGTCTTCGTCGGCAATCCGCGCGAGACGGCTATTGCGGCGCGCAGCCTGACGGAACTGGACGTTTCCGCGATCGGCTCGGAACTGGCCCTGCTGTTCGAGGAGGGTGACCCGACACGACCGCTGGTCGTTGGGCGCATCGTCGATCCGGCTCACAAGAACAGGGAGCTGCAAGTGGTCCGCGAAGGCGATCGTGTCGTCATCACGGGCAAAGAGCGTATAGAACTGCGTTGCGGCCTGGCATCAATCATTCTGGAGAAGGATGGCCGTGTGACAATTCGTGGTAGCCAGCTGACCAGCCAGGCGAGTGGGACCAACCGTATCCGCGGCGGGGCCGTGCATCTCAACTGAGGCGCTGTCGTGCATCGCGTTGCAACCATCGCTGCCATCGTGGATCAGCACGCCGAGGATGCGGCTTTCCTCTGGCTTCGCCGTCGCCGGGAGATCGATGGTCCCGTCCTCGATGAGACGGGTATCGGCCGTATCGATCAGCGTCTCGAAGCTAATCTCGAAGGGCTCATGGCTGCCGGCAAAGCTGGCTGGGAAGCTGCTCAGGCCAGGTTCGCGGACTACGCCGAGCCGGGTGAACTTTTCGTGCTTGGCGTATTGGCATTGCGTTGGGGCGACGCCGACCTGACAGAGGTCGCGATCAACGCTGCGGCGAGCCTGGGCGAGACTGGTCTGTCGAGCCTTTCCGCCGCGATCGCGCGCACGCCGCGCGAAAATCTGCGACCGCTCGTGGCGAAATGGCTGGACACAAGCGATGCGCGGCTGCGCTGCCTTGGGCTGTCTGCGCTCTGGCATCATCGCGTCGATCCGGGACCGCGCCTGCATGATCTGGCCAGCTATTCCGACGCGAACGTGCGCCGGCGCGCCACTCGGCTCGCCGGTGGGCTCGGGCGGCGCGACCTGCTTCCGGCAGTCCTGGCCGGTCTTGATGGCGAGACGGCGAAAGAACGTCTTGCGGCCGCCTTCGCCGCTTGCCTGCTTGGCGAGGCGCGGTCCGCGCACCCAGTGATCGACAAGATCGTGCTGACGGAGACGGACCAGGCGGAGGCGGCGATCGAGATACGCCTGCTGACGACCCCGCTGAAGGCCGCGAAAGCCTGGCTGCAGACGCGCCTCGGCCAGCCCCTGCTGCGCGTGGCGGCAACGGCGTCGATCGGCCTGTTTAGCGATCCGTCGGTAATGCCCTGGCTGATCCAGAAGATGCGAGAGCCGGAACTTGTCTTTGCCGCCGGGCTGGCGATGCGCGATCTGTTCGATGTGGACTTCAACGACACCGACCTGTTCACGATCGACCCGGCCGATTTGGGGAAGGCGTTTGAATCTCTGACCGACAGCCCATTGCCTATCGCCGATCGCGTTGCCAGATGGTGGGACGAGGGACGGGGCGGGCGGCGCAACCACACGCCTTTCCATTCGATGCGCAGGCTCAGGCTGGATGCGTTGCGCGCGGCAATTGCCACGCCCGAGGCGCCGCTGGCAGACTGGCGCATGACACGCAAGTTCCCGGCCTGGATGTGATCGCTTTCGCCGAAGGGGGCCTTGTCCCTTCTGTTCAACGTTGGCGGAGACTGGTAAGCGCGATCGCCGACCGGTTGCCACCCTCGGATGCGAGCTCGCAGGCCGCGACGCGGCCCGGCGCGTAACCGCTTATGAAACTGTCGGCCGCCAGCATCAGAACAAGTGCCGCACTAGCGGCTCCAATGTCGCCGACCGTCATCGCGGGGTAGGCTGTCGGGAATATCTCGCGGTGCGTGCGGTAGAAGCGCGAGCGACCGACTAGTTGTTCGAGCCCGCTGTACCGTTCCCCGTTTCCATTGCTGACGAGGAACTCGATATCGGGTTCCTTTGGCCCGGATCCGCTGAAGGCAGCAAGCAGCGAAGCCACCATCGCACGGCCCTGACTCTGGCGTTCGGAAAGAACGCTGTCGATCTCTTGAGCCAGGCCCGCGCCGCAAATCATTGCAGCCGGCCCGCTCCCCGGCGCTCGCGTCAGGCGCACGAAGACAGCGCCCTCACCAGGGACTGTCCCTTGAGCATTGCTTTCGGATTTCAGACGATTGGCTCGCATCAAGCGCGCAATATCGGTCTCGTTGACGAGGCTGTCCACACCGCCGAGTAGCACCTGCGCGGCGGTCCCGGATTCCAGCATGTCGCTGGCATAGTCGAGCAGTCCGGCGCTGGCTGCGGCACCGCCGTCAAATACGCGCGAGCCGGCATTGAAGCGCAGGCCGCATCGCTCGAAAATGGCATTCAAAAGGCGCCCCCGATCGACATCTTCATACGCCGGATGGTCGCGGAAACTCTCCGGCAGCGCGAGCAGGACAGCGGTCTGGTCTGGCGTTGCCTTGTCGTCAAGCATCGCCTCCTTGAGTGCGCGGGCGCCCATACTGGCGAGCCATACCCCGTCATTGCGTCGCAGGCCCGGCTTGGCTGGAATGCGTGCGACGATTTGTGTGGTGGGAAACGGCTCTGAAAGAGGCACCTCCTGAAATGCAGACAGGTTGGCGCGAATGGCTGAGATGGTCTGCCGCGCGTTCAATCCAGCAGGCGTGACGGCGCCACCGACCGAGATGTAGAGCGGCCGCTTCACGGCTGCCACGCCGGGCGATCGCGCAGGGTCCCGTCACCGCCGAGAAGATTGAGATAGAGTTTTCGCTTGCGGCGCGCATTGATCCAAACGGGAGAAATGTGGCCGAAGGCGATTTCCCGCAGCGCCGGCACATTGCGCCGGATCACCACTGCCAGGCGAGCCTTGAGGGTCACGCGCTTCAGGTCAGGCTCGATGAGCACGGTGTCAGGCTTGAACGCGTTTTCCTCTACACGATCGTCATAAATGAGCCGCAGCGGGGCCGTAATGTGCGGCAGGCGGAAATCCCATCTGCCCGAAGCCGTCATACCGATCACCGTGATATCCTCGCCGCCACCGATGCCCGCCAGCTGCTGGTCGGCTGGGCCGCACATATAATGCCGCGTGTCGAAGTCTTTGGGAGCGAGCGGCCATTGGGTTTCGAGCCAAGCCTTGTCATAGGTTCCGGCGAAAGCCAGGCGCGGTTGCCAGCCCCGACCAATCGTCCCGAATCCCGCCGGCCTCAGGGATTCCCCAGGTCCGGCCTGCGCTTCGCCCGGATACATGACGTTGGGCGCCTCGGTTCTGACCGCAGGATCTGCCGACCGGGCGTTATGGAACCCCACGCCGACCGGGTTGCGCTGGTCCGTGCGCAAGTCCTCCAAAGTGCCGCCATAGGCGCGCTCATAGACGATCGGCATGGTCCGGAAAGGCGCTGGCGCGCTGTAGCCGCCGGAGTCGTAGATCCGGTCCCCGACCACCTGCAAAACCTTGCGGATAGCGCTGCCGACACGCAGGCCGACCTGCATCTCGCGTACCGGCTTGCCATTCGGCGCGTGCGCGGCGCCATTCACGATCACCTCGGCGCCAGGCTTGACGGGCGCGATATCCGCTTCGTAGCGGATCGATGAAAGGGACGGATTGCCAAAAGGCTCATCGCCAAAGATCACTGGCATCTGTTCGGCCGCTGGCTGGAATTCCTCCTCCTCACATGCCGCGAAACTTGCCGATAGCATCACAACCAGAGTTTCTTGGCCGTCGGCATTCAATTGGACATGGGTCGCGGCGGCGAATGGTGTCCTGTTTTCCAGCCAGACATCGAAGGCCATCGTTCAGCACCACCGGCCGTTTTCATCAAGCCCGATCGGCCAATAGGGCATGGCCGTCAGTAGTTCTACATATTCCTTGTGGCCTTCATCGGCGACCCATTGCAGTAGGAACACTTCAGGCGCGATGCGGTCGGCCGCGGGCAGCGTTTCTCCCACCGCAACGCATCGCAGCCAGTATTCCCGCACGAGCCACACCACCGCCGGATGATTCGCGGGGCCGGCCGCTGCGTCATCCAGTTGGGCCGTGATCGCCTGATTGACGGTCAGGCCGCCGTCGACCAGTTCGTCGAGGCTAGCTTCCCAGGTTTCAGAGGCCACATCGAACGTCTCCTCCAAGTCGGCGAGGTAGGCCTTGAACAGGGGCTTATATGCAGCAGGCGCCTCGCGGCGCGAAAGGCGAATTCCATGATCGGGACCGACAACGTCCTGGGGTGCATTGAGAAGCCGGCTCAGGCCGAGTTCAACACTATGGGCAATCCGGAGTGCCATCTTCTTTCGCCTCAGCACATTTCGAGAGATGGATCCTCGCCGATCGGGACATAGACGAAGTACTTGAAGTGCTTGAACAGTTCGGCGTCATACTCGGACATCATTTCGACCAGGAGCAAATTGGGCGGCACCGGGCCGCTTGCGCCCTCTTCGTTGCCATCCTCACCCCAGTTCGATTCATCGTCCTCGTCGTCCCCCTCGGTCTGCTGGGCGTACCGTTCAAGGTTCAGGTCGTGAACCTTGAAATAGTACTTGCGATAGATGGCAAGAATTCGAGGATGGGCGACGAGGCCGGCGGGCCAGTGTAGATTGGCCACGTTCTCGCCGTTGGCATTCAGCCGCCGCACAAGCGCGTTCCACCATTCCTCGATGGCGGGCATGACGGCGTGGAGTTCGCCCGTCCACGCGTCGATTATCGCCGTATAGTCAGCGTCGAGACCGGCGAAGCCTGCTGCGCTCATAACCTAGATCCCCCGAGCCTTCATGAAGTCCGTGACCGCCTTGCTGTCTACCTTCGACTGTCGGCCGGGCTGGCTTCTACTATGGGCATCGCAATGCGGCCTGACATAGAGCGCTTTCATCGCATCCTTGAACCCTTGCGGAGGGGTCGCTATGTTGCATCCCCCAGCATACCACGCAGCCTTCTGGGTGGGCTGGTGATCGGCGATAATCGGCAGCTCCTTTCCCGAGATTTGCCGGTTGATTTTGGCCTGCAGTCGTTTGATTGCGGTTTTGTTCTTGCCGGTCTTGCGTTTCATCAACCTGTCAAGGTTTCGTTTGCACTCCCAGCATGGCCGGTTCTGGACTTTGGCCTTCTGTGGGCCTGTTGGTGGGGTGTAATGATCGTCGTAGCAATAATCGGTCGTGCATTTCTTCTTCTCTTTCACCAGAAGGGCGGTGCGGAAGTTGACCAAGGCGGCGGTATCGATGGTGTTCGGGAGTGGACTTGCGGTATTCTGCTCCATGGTGTCGCCATGACGGCAGACACCCTTGCCCTCCACCTTGACGACGAACGACCAGAGCTTGAACACCCCCTTGCCCTTGATCTTGTGCGTTACGACCCCCGCGCCGAGGCCTTGGGTGGCCGGCTCGTTGCCGGTACTGGTCGCAACCTCCGACGAGCTTTCGAGCGCGGTCGGATTGCCTTCGATCTTGACGCTCGTGCTGCCTTTGGTGAGATCGCTTGAAGACAGCATGTTGACATATGGAACCGGAACCGGGCCTGCCGGCGGGGAAGGCGGGCTCAGGCACACATCTCCTGGCGCCACGCCCTTGCCGCCGCTTCCCTTATGGAAGAAGCCCATGCCTTCTGCAAAGACGGTGCTGCCCATCAGAGATGTTCCGTCTCAGGGCGCGGGGCGCGCATTTTCGGCAGGGCGTTGGCTGCTAGGTCGTGAATATCCGAGAACGCGAACTCATGCACCGACCAGTCGTCGAGCCAGAAGCCTATCCGGTTCGGATCGCCATGGCTGTCGCTGGGCGCGGCAAGGTTGGCCAAGCTTTCGGCGATCCAGGACTGCGTCCTCTGCAATTCGACCGCTTCATCAACGATTGACGCAACGCCGTCGAACCATGGATGGTCAGGCGTCGGTGTGGCCCCAATCCCGATGATCGCGAAGGGATAGCGGCGGCCAACGCGGTCCTCGCTCATGCGCCAGACACCGGCGCAGGGTTGGTCACCAAAAATCCCGGCCCGCAGAACAAAGCGCCACGCTCGCGGGTCAAGTTCGCCCTCGTCCGGCCGTGCGCGCAATTCCATCGACATCCACCGGTCCCAGCGATCGATGAAGGTCCGTGGCAGGTTCCAGGCAACGAAATCTCCGGTCGCCGGAATCTTGCCAAAAAAGCCGATGTTCAGATCTGCGTCGGACATGTGAACTTCTTGAACATTTCGAGCGTGTAGGGGTTCTCGACGCTGGCCGCCTTCAGCTCGAAATCGGCATACATGCCTTTCGTGCCGAGCCGCAGGCTGTAGACGTCGGTGAGCTTGGTTCCGGCGAATTTTCCGCCGCGCAGCATCCTCAGCCACGCCCAGCTGCCGGTCTCGTTGAGCATCACCTCTGGCGAGCCGTCGACCGGCTGGAAAGCGAGCGAGATCACGCCGGTTCCGTCTTTGCCGGGCCATGTCATCGGCTGCGGCCGAGTCGCGTTGTTGTAATAGACCAGGTTCTGGCCATCGAGGTTGAGCGTCACCCGCGCCACGTTGGGCGACATGTCCTTGGGCTCCAGCGTGAAGTTCATCACCGGGCCGGTGCCGCCCGGGAAAAGGTCGTCGCGGATGTGCCTTGCCTGCTCGAAGGCCGGCAGCGCCGCGGGATCGAGGCCGAAGTCAGCGCGCCATTTCCAGGGCTCGCTGGCGGTGTCGACATAGTTGATCAGATGGTCGTTGATGAAGGCGTCGATCAGGCCGGCCGGCCCGAACAGGCGCTGGAAGTCGCGCACATTGACGTCCACCGCGCTGTCGGGGCTGAACGGATAGCGGTTGTTGAGCGCCGCCTGGCAGAAGGGCAGGATGTCGGCGCGCCAGATGGCATTGAGCTCGTTGGTAACGGCCTTCTGCGAAAGGCCGCTGGTGTCGCCGGCAATGCCGCCCAGCCAGTCGTTGATCGGCGAGGGCAGGATCTGCGCCTGCCGGGCCACCGCGCCCGTCAGCTCGGCGAGGCCGCCCTGCTTCTTGATGGCATCCTGCGGGTCGGGGTTGGCCGTCACCGTCTGGAGCACGTTGGACAGCGCCGTCAGCGCCACCACGGCGGCGTCCAGCGCCGGCGGCTGGCCGTCGACCTCCGCGATCGTGCCTTTCAGCGGCTTGAAGTGCTCGGCCACCAGGCTGCCGGTCATGTCGACCTGATCGGCCGAGCCCGCGCGGGGCAGTAATTTCGCTCCCGTTTTCACCACCTTGCCCAGCTTGCCGAGCTTGGAGAGCAGCTTCGAGCCGGTCTTGGCGGCGCCGCCGTTCTTGTCGTCGGCCGGCGCCTCGTCGGACCGGGTCAGGTCCGTCTCCTGCACCACCGCGGTGAGAAGCCGCTTCAGCGCGGAATCGGCGCTCGAAAGGTCCTTGAGGTTTTCGCTGGCGACGTTGAGGTCGCTCAGCGGTGCCAGCCGCATGTCGCGCAGGAAGCTGTCCCACTGCGAAATGTAGTCGTCGTAATAGAGCTTCAGGATGTCTTCGGATAGCGCCGACACCGAGGTCTCGGAGTTCTCCGAGCAGCCGCCGGCGAATACCGCGCGATCGAGCGCCGCCTGCGCCGCCACATCCTCGACGCGATCGAGAACGGCGTCGTGGAAGCCGGCATAGGTATAGGCGCCGGGAACGCCGACGCGCAGCGTTTTGTCGGAGCGGCGCGCGAACACCTTGGCGCCGTTCGGGCCGGCGAAATTGGCGGGCACCCATTCCTTGACTGCCGCCACTTCGGGATCGGCCAGAAGCTGCTTATAGGCGCGCTCCGGCAGCGAGATCGTGCACACCGTCTTCAGCGCCTCGGCCACCAGCTCCTTGTCCGGGGCGATGTAGCTGTCGTCGACCGCCATGCGGCGGATCGCGGCGAGCTGATGCTCTTCGGCGTCGGCGGTCGGGAAGGGCGGGGCGGGCGCGAATTCCGGCAGGCTGTTCACCCACCAGTTCTGCACGAAGTCGGTGTCCATCTGCGACAGGCCCGTCATCATGCGATAGGTCTTCAGCGCGCCGAGCATGAAATCCGGATCGCGGATCTGCCGCCACATCGTCGCTTCGAGCAGCGCCACCATATGCGGCTCGAGCACGTTGCGCAGCGCGTGGTCGTAGGTATCGGTCTGCGCCCGCACGAGTTCCGCAGAAGCCGTCGGGCCGATCAAATTGTGGACAGCATCCGGCGGCGCGGTGCGGGCCGTCGCCACCGCGTCCATCGCGGCCAGCGCACCATCCATCGTCGGCTGCTCCACCGATGCCGGTGCGGCGGAAACGTCGGTCAGCGGCGCCTGCAGCGCCTCGAACTGGCCGGCCTGCTCGGTGATCGCATTGCGGTTGTCGAGATAGGACCAGGTGAACAGTCCGCCGGCGAGCACGGCGGCAAGCACGCATGCTGCAGCCGCGCCGCGCCATATCCAGGCGCGGCGGCGCTGCGCCAGCGGATCGAACGTGCCGAGACCCGCTTCCTTGAAGATGACCTCGGTCAAGAGATTCCGCAGGAAGAAACTGCGCTTCTCGACGCGCGGCGTAAGCATCGCACGGCGCGGCGGCAGCCCGAAGGAGGAGG
This sequence comes from Mesorhizobium silamurunense, assembly GCF_014843905.1. Classification (NCBI taxonomy): domain Bacteria; kingdom Pseudomonadati; phylum Pseudomonadota; class Alphaproteobacteria; order Hyphomicrobiales; family Phyllobacteriaceae; genus Mesorhizobium; species Mesorhizobium silamurunense. Next base: position 81,829 of record NZ_LPVS01000088.1, read on the forward strand.
ACAGCGCCGCCGTCAGCCGGTCGATGGGCGCGCCTTCCTGCGTCGCCGACGTCAGATAGAGGCCGCGTAGCCAGGCCGCCTCCTCATAGCGGCTCTCGCCGAACATCGCCTCGATCAGCACCTGGATCGGCTCGGAGAGGCTGGCGAGCTGGGCCGGGAAACGGAAGATTTCCGCGCGCGTGCCGAGTTTGTCCTCGTCCTCCAGCCGCGGCACCAGCCGGCGTTCGAGCTCCGCCGCGAGGGTTGCGATTTCCTTCTCTATGGTCTTGGCGTCGACACGGGCGTCGAGCGCGAAAGTCGTGCCCCACACCTGCTCGCGTGCCGTCGTCGACAGGCCGCCGAAGAAAGCCTCAAAACCCTTGATCAGGTCGGCCTTGGTCAGCATCAGATAGACGGGGAGGCGGATTTCGAGACGATCGTTCAGCTCCGCCAGACGGCGGCGGATCTTGCGGCCATGCGCCTTGATCGCCTCGTCGCCTTCCGAAAGCGCATCGATCGACAGCGCGACGATGACGCCGTTCAGCGCCCGGCGACCCCGATGCTTCTTCAGAAGATCGAGGAAGCCAAGCCATTCCACCGCGTCGACATCCGGCTGGCTCTCCTGTTGGACGTAGCGGCCGGCGGTGTCGATCAGCACCGCGTTCTCCGAGAAGAACCAGTCGCAGTTGCGCGTGCCGCCGACGCCCTGCAGGTCGTCGGTGAGGTCGATCGGGAAGTTGAGACCGGATTGCCGCAGCGCCGTCGTCTTGCCGGTGGCCGGCGGCCCGACGATGACATACCACGGCATCTCGCGCAGGAACTTGCGGCCGCCGAGCTTGCGCCGCTTGAGCTCCGCCATCACCTCGCCGAACTTGGCGCCGACGGCCGCGACGCTTTCTTCGCCTGGCGTAAGCTGCTTTTCCTGGACCGGCGCGGCAATCTCGGCCACGAACATGCGGTTGGCGCGGATCGCGCGGCGCTGCGCAATGATCAGCCAGATCAGCCACAGGATGATCAGCCCGGCGATGATGGCGATGCGCACATTGTCGGAATCGAACGGCGCATAGGGTCCGACCTGGACGATCGGGCCGAACACCCAGATCAGCAGCGAAATTAGCGCGATGCCGATCAGCGTCCAAAGGAAGCGCGAGGTCAGAACGGCCCAGAGGAAGCGCAGGATGAACATCAGAGCCTCTTCTCGACCAGGACCTCGACGCGGCGGTTGAGCGCGCGGCCCTCGCGCGTGGAGTTGTCGGCCGCCGGGTCGGTCTCGGCGCGGCCTTCGGAATGGATGCGCTCATGCGGCACCCCGGCCTGCACCAGAAGGTTGGCTATGGTCTCGGCGCGCGCCTCCGACAGCCGCTGGTTGGACGAAAGCGGGTTCGATTTTTGCAGACGCACATTGTCGGTATGGCCGACGACGGTGATGTTTCCGATCAGCTCCTGATTGGCGAGGATCACCTTGGCGATCGACTCGACCAGCGGCTCGTAGCCCGGGGTAAGCGTCGCGCGCGACGACTGGAACAGTTCGGGGTTGGACGACTGGATGATGAGCTTGGCCAGCGACACGCTCTCGGTGCCGCTCAGCGCGCCCTTGAGGTTGTCCGGCGCCTCTGCCTTGAATTCCGGCAGCAGCGCGAAATCGACCGGCTGTGGCGGTTCGGGTTCGGGAGCATCCGGTTTGGGCGCGGCGCGCGTGACGTCGCCACGCGCGGGTGGCGGCAGGGTGCGGACCAGCGCGGAGAGCTCGACCGCCTGGCTGCTCAGACCCATCGACAGACCGACATAAGCGGCGGCTGCGATGACCACGGCCGCCAGCGCCATCACCCAGATCGGCACGATGAAGCGCTGCGGCTCGTCGGAGGCGATCACGCCTTTCCAGTTCGGCGACAGCGGCGCGTCTTCGGCGTCGGCATTGCGCAGGAAGCGGGCTGCCGCCACGCGAACCGCGTTGAGCGAGCGGTCGCCTGCGCGGCCGGGCACGCGATACTTGCCGCGGAAGCCGAGCGCCAGGCAGTAATATTGCAGCTCGAGCATTTCGCGGTCGCGGTTCGGGTGCCGCTCAAGCTCGTCGAGACGCGAGAAGAACTGCGTGCCGGCATCGACGTCGCCGCGCAGCATGACCACCAGCGGCTGGCGTGGCCAGGCGCTGGCGCCGCCCCAGGGCGTGTTGAGCGCGAGGTCGTCGAGCAAGGCCGCCACCGCCCAGGCGGCCTGGTCGGCCCGCTCCAGCGAGGAGCCCGCGCCAATTGCCGCATCGCGCGCCCGGACCAACTCGTCGAGCAGGCGCGTGCGCAGCACTTCAGGGTTCTCCGGGGCGAGGGCGCTTTCGAGCTCCGGCGCGAATTCGAGCAGCGGCGCGAAGGTGTTGATCAGCGTGTTGGGATGCGCGCGCGCCCGCTTCACCGGCGCGCCCGGCGCCAGCGGCGCAATCGGCCGCGGCGCGGCACCCGTCAGCCTGATGCGCGTGCGTTCGCGATCCTCCGACAGTCCGAAAGGATCATCCCGGCTCATGGCCTCACCTGTTCACCGAATAGCAGTCGACCTGCGGCTCGCTCGGCAGGACACCAGAAACGCCGATGACGAAACCGGGGGCGTCGAGCAGCGAGGCCCAATGCTCGCTCTTCTGGTCCAGCTCCAAGCACAACCGGTCGCCGTCATAAGGAATCTCGCGCGGTTGCGAATGCAGCGGCTTCAGCGGGATGCCGGGCAGGCGCGACTTCCACAGGCCCTCGAACTGGTCCGCCGAGCCGACGGTCGCCTGGTTGACGAAAATCTTGCGCAACGCGTCTTCCGACAGCTCGGAGCCGACGCGGATGACGATGCGGCTGGCGACCAAAAGCTTCGGATTGTCGATGCGAACCTTCCAGACATTGGTCGCGTGCCGCATGACCGGCAGCGCACGCGATTTCGGCTCGATATAGCGCAGGCTGAGGATCAGCGAGCGCAAGGCGTCGGCAAGCGCCATATAGGCCGGGCCGGGCGCCATGTGGTCATAGGCCGGCAGCTCGCCGAGCCTGCGCGAGCTGGAACCGTAGGTCGCCATTTCGCCGGCAAGGCCGGCAAGCTCGAGGTAAAGCTCGGCCGGATGGAAGACGTCCTGCGCCAGCATATGCGCGAGCCGCGGCCGCGCCGCGTTGGCGAGGTGAAGCATCAACAGGTCCTCGACGCTGCGGCCAGGGCCGCCCATCACCATCTTGCCGTGCGCCTCGGCGATCTGGTCGAGGCCGGTGACGACCTCCTGCAGCAACTGCCGGTACCAGGCGACGGCGCCTGTGATCAGGGTCGGCGGCAGGAAGGTCTCGTCGAGCGAGACGCCGCCGTCGGCGCGAACTCCCTTGATGTCGGCGACCGGCAGCGCGGTGTAGCCGCCGACCGATTTGCCGGGCGCAAGCAGCACCGCCTGCGGCCGGGCGATCTCGATCTCTTCCGGGTCCGAGCCGCCCTGCACGGCATCGCGCACCGAGACGATCTTGCCGTGATAGCGCGCGCCGGTCGACGCGGCATGCGCCGGGTCGAAACCGACGCCGCCGGGCGGCTCGAGCGGCAGCGCGACCAACACCGGGCCGGCACCTGTGTCGGCCGTGACCGGCAATGGTTTCGGCGCGTCCATCATTTCCGGGATGGAGAAGGGCGTGCCGTCCGGGAAGATGCCACGCGCCGACACGATCGAGACCTGGCCGGCGTCGAGCAGCGACTGGTCGAGCGTCAGCTGCTGGAAACCGAACGTGTGGAGCTGGCCGGCCTGCAACGCGCCGCGCACCATCGCCTCGAAGAACCGGTCCTGCTGCTGAAAGTGCTGGGTCCTCAAGAAGAGACCCTCGGACCACAGCACCCTGTTTGCGTCGCTCATGCTGCCACTCTCTGCACTGCCAACTGTTGTCGCGCCGTCAGGCGGAAATACCGCCCTTGCCGAGGCTGACGTTGATGGTGAATTTCGATCCCGGCGACACAGACTTGGTCGTGCGCCAGTTCCTGCCGCCAGGTTCGCGGATCAGCGCGACGAAGCCGAGCGCCGTCGCGTTCGGCTCGACCGTGATGGTCTTGGCCGCCATCTTGCCAGGCGCGACGGAGATCGAGTCGGATCCGATGAGATCGGCGCCGAGCGCCGAGCCCGCATCGCCCTGCAGCGCGAAATAGTCTGCCGAATTGAACTTGCCGGTGCTGGCAAGCCGCATCACCAGCACGGTCACCGGCCTGTCGCCGCCGCCCGGTCCCGGATTCATGCCGGCGCCACCGGTCACGTTGACCGAGATGACCGATGGTTTCGGCGGGCCGCTTTGGCAAGCCGCAAGCAGCCCCGTCGCGCCGAGGGCAACGATGAATTCGCGTCGATCGATCATGTCCTACTCCTCTTCGTAAGCATCCCTGAAGTCCGCGCCGATCTCGCCCAGGAAGCTCGATTCCGCGCTTTGGGCGATGTCGCGATGGCGTTTCTGGTAAAGCTCCCAGAGCTTGGCGTTGCGCCCGCCTGAAAGCAGGTTCCCGATCGCGGAATTGGATTTGAGCTCTTCCTCGATCGCCGCCGGATCGAAGCGGTCGATCATGCGCCGCAGCGCCGCCTGAACGCCGCGCCAGGCGCGCACATGGTGTTGCGCGAGATCCTTCACCGCATCGCCGATCGCCGCTTCGCCGGAGAGAAAACCCGGGCTGCGTTCCGAGATGATGGTGACGATGACATCCTCGACCGTCGGCAGGAATTTCAGCGGATTGACCTCGGAGGCTCCGACCATCGTCTGGGCGACGCGCGCGCTGCCCTTTTCCTCGGCGCGCTTGCGCAGGAGCTGCATCAGGCCGTCCAGCATCAGCCGGTACTCGCGCCCGAATTTTTCCATCTCGGCAATCGGATCGCGCCCGGGGAAATCGGCCTCCTCGACACCCATGCCGCGCAGGAAGGCGGCACGCAGCGCCATGTCGCCCGGTGCAGGCTGAACTGCGCGGGACGGCTTGGGCGCGGAAGCGGGGCGCGGCGGAGGAGAGGGCTCGGCCGCGCGCGCCGGCATATCCCACGTATGAGCGACATGCGGCTTTTCGGCCGGCTGTTCGCCATGACCGGCCGGTTGGGCGCCGTTGGCGGAGCCGGGCGCCGCAGCCGGTCCAAAGCTGAAATCACCATCGAAGCCGGCAGGTTTCGGCGCGGGCTCCGCCGTATCGCCGCGCGACGGCATGTCGCCGAAGCCGAACGGATCCGACCGGCCAGCCACGACATCGTCGTTCGACTGAGGTGTCGCAACCGGGTCGAGGCTGAACGGGTCGTCGAAGGCTGGCGAACTGCGCTGGTTCGAGGCGCGGTCATATGCGCCGGGCACAGGCTGCTCGAACGGGTCCGGCAGGTCGGCCGGCCGTGGCCGCCGCGGTTCTTCCTCGACCTTGGCCGAAAAGAAGTCGTCGCCGCCGATGCTGGGTGGAGTGCGCGGCTGAGGCGGCGACCATGCGGGGGCGGAATGGTTGGCGGCCTGGCCGACCGACGTCTGGCTCGCGCTTGGCTGAACCTCGACATAAAGGACGTAGTCGCCCAGCCTCAGTCGCATGCCGCTTTGCAGCCGTGTCGACCTGCCGGCGCCGAGCGGGCTGTCGGAATCGTCGATGAACAGCCCGCTGCTCGACGTGTCGGTGACGAAGTAGCCGTCGCGGCCGCCGCTGATCTTGCAATGCGCGCGCGAGACGAACATGTCCGGATCGTCGATCTGCCAGCCGGCATCGGCGCTGCGCCCGATCACCAGCTCGCCCTCGTCCAGCCGGGTCTGCCTGACCACCTGGGAGCGCGGACCTTGTTCGAGCGTCAGCAGCAGGCTCATCAGGCCGCCTCCGCCATTTCCGGCCGCCAGCCGACAATGGTGCGCAGCTTGAGATCGTCGGCGTCTCCCTTCGCGGCGGGGCGCGCAAGCCAGGAGGTTCGGCCGAGCTGGACGGTTCCGATCTTCGGCGGCGGCACGGCGTCGCGCGCAAGCACGATGCGCAAATCGACATCGAGCGCTTCACCGATCATATCGCGCACTGCTTTCTTGAAAAGGGCGAGGCGCCGTTGGCCGGGCAGGAACGACTTGAAGTCGTCGAGGCCGAGCGGGCCGACGCGCAATTCGATCCGGCTCTGGCGGCTGAAGACTCGCGGCCCGATCGTGGCCCCGCGCCCAAGCGCCGCATAGGCCTTGCCGACGCGGCTCTGCAGCGCCGCCGGTATGGTGATCCAGGAAGCGACGAACTCCTTGATCTCAACCGGCACCTTGAAGGCCGTGGCAAGCAACAGCGTCAGCCGCTCCGCGCCGTCGACCTGATTGGCCAGCGATCCGGCCTGGCGCAGCCGCACCGCGTCGAGCTCGGGATCCTGGGTGCCGGGAAGGCCGATCCCGGACATTGCTTCCAGCATGGCGCGGACGCGCCCGCCGATCGAGCGCTCGACCTGGACCGCCGGATGCGCGTCCGCCCAAGCACGATAGTAGAGCGCGATCATGCGATGTTGCAGGATGTTGACGAAGTCGACGAAGGTCGTGTCGCTGGTCTGCTCCGCGTCGGCGCCGGTGAACCAGCGCTGCGACAGCCGGTCGAGCACCCAGCGCGTCAGATGCAGCGGCATCGGCCCTTCGGGTCCCAGCAGCCCCAGATTGGCGACGGTAACCCGCGCAGGGCCCTTTTCGCCCGCATCCTGGAACTTGACCACGTCCCTGGCCGAAAAGCTCAGCCGCACATGCTGGCCGAGCCGCGCCGGTTCGCGATTGGCCTGGCCGGAATAGCCGAACAGCCCGCCTCTCTGCTCCAGCCGGCGCAGCAGCTCGAAGAAGTCGAAGCTTTCCGACAGCGTGTCGGCTTCGCTCGGAGCAGGCTTCGCTAGATCAGGTAGCGATTGCCGGGCGTCATCGGCCATGGCACATCCTCCTGCTTCTGCAGCAGCCGCGTGCGCGTCCGCACGAAGCCGTTTATTCCGGCGTGGCGGGCAAACAGCCGCGAAAGCAGGGCCGAAAGCAAAAGCGTGCTTTGCCCCGCCAGCACCGACTGGTCGACATGCAGCGTCACTTCCGTGCCCCGCCCGAAGCACATCGGACCGTCGATCTTGAGCCGCTCGATCACCGGGCGCGAGTCGATGCGGGTGATCGAATGCACGTTGCGGGCAAGGCTCGGATCGCCGCGATCGGCATAGAGATCGAGCAGCGCATGCAGCGGATCGACGCCGCGACCTTCCTTCGCCAGGCTCAAGAAGTTGAGCGAGAGCTGCGCCACCAGCCGCCAGGCGAGATTGTCGGCGCGGGATTCGCCTTCGGCGCCGGCCGGCAGCGAGGCAGGGATCGCCGGCTGCGGCGGCCGCAACGCGCCGAGCAGCCGGACCGTTTCTACCGGGTCGGCCGTCTCCAGCGTCAGCGTCGGCGTGTCGTCCAGGATCGGCAGGTCGCGATTGGTGCAGAGCGCCGTGATGTCGAGACGCTTGAGCGGCCGGTTCGCCGGGCTGCCCGCCGGGCGCGAGACCGCCAGGAACACGTCGTCGCCCGTATAGGAAGTGCGGGTCAGGCCGTCGCGGCGCTCGTCTTCCGTCGCCCGGCGAGGGCGCCGCTCGGTCGAATAGACCCAGCCGCTGCCGCGATTCTGCCCCAGGCTGAAAAGCTCGGGGATCTCGGCCTCGCTGCCTTCCGCATCGGCGTCTTCCACCCGGGTGACACGAAAAATCTCGAAATCCCGCGCCCGGGTGCGGTCGGCATGCAGCACCTGCCGCGTCTTGCGCGGATCGATCTCGACGACGTTGCATTCGCGCTCGAAGAGATTGATGAGGGGCGTCACGAAGAGCTCGAAATCGGCCGGCGTCACGTCGGCAAGCTCGGGCACCGGGCGCCGGAACAGGAAGATGATCTCTATTCCCCCCTCGCACTTGCGCACCACCGGCTGCAGGCCGGCGACCCGCACGTAGTGGAAGCGCTCCGGGATCATGAAATATTCACGCAGCAGCCGGTAGCCCTCGAAGGTCGGGCGGGTCCGCGGCATCAGCGCCTCGTCGTCGCGGATGCCGACCATCTCGGGCTCGGGCAGGGCCGTGAGCTGATTGGTCTTGCCTTCCGCCCGTGCGCCGACGGCCGAGCAGGCGCCGAAGATCGCGTCGAAAAGGAGCGGCGCCTTGGTGCGCCCGGCGAAATAGAGGTCGAGCCGGCCGAGCGACAGTTCGCTGAGCTTGCCCTTTCCGGTCCGCGCAAGCGCGATGCGCAGCGCTGCTTCGCCGCGCACGCTGCCGATCGGGCCGATGCCCGCGGCAGCAAGGCCGCTGCGGTCCTGGAAATAGCTGACCGAGGTGATCGCGATCGGCCACAACGTGATCTCTTGCGCGGTGGTGAAGGTTGAGCGCGTCGAGAGCCCCGGATGCAGGCTGGAGACCAGTCGCGTGCCGCGAGCCACGGCATGGCCTCCGATCATCGACTGCACCTGCTGGCCGGGCTTCAGCACCGCCATCGCCGTTGCCGGCGCCGGCGTGACCAGGTCGGGATAAAGCACATCGAGCACGGCGCGCGAGAAGCGCGAGCGCTCCGCATCGACCTTCAGCCGCGTGCGCGCGGCAAGGAAGGCCACGCCGTCGAGCAGCCGTTCGACATAGGGGTCGGGACACGGCACCGTGTCGAGGGAGAGATTGCGGGCGACCGCCGGATGCATGTCGGCGAATTCCGCGGCCAGCGCGCGGATATGGGTCAGTTCCTCTTCGTAATATTCCACGAAGACCCGATCCATCTCAGGTCTCCCTGAATTCGGTTCGCGCCAGGCCGTTGTCGAGATTGATCGTGGTGCGCAGCCGCATGCGTTCCGGCGTCGGCGTCATGATCAGCACGGCGTCGATCTCTATCTTCAGACCGACGCTCTTGTCGCCGAGGGTGACATTGACCGTCGTGGCGCTCTCCTTCAGACGCGGCTCGAAAGTGGCGAGCACCGCGCGGATCTCGCGCGCCAAGGTATCGCGGTCGAAGTCCCGCGACGAGCGTCCGGAAAAGGACGGCACGCCGTAGTTGACCACGCTGCGGCGCACCTCCGGAAAGTCGGCGAGCGGCGGCAGTTCGTCCAGGGGCTGTTCCTGCTCGGCGTCGGAAAGCAGCGGCACGGACTCGAAGCGCTCGGTGTTGAACAAGGCCTCGATGTCGCGCCGGACGGCTTCCCTGAGCACCCGCGCCGACACCACCACGCCGCGGCTTTCGATCTCGGCGCGGTGCTCTGTCTGGAAGACCAGACGGTGCAGGCGCCGCTTCTGATCGGGCGTGAGTTCCGCATCGGCATCGATGGCGCGCGCGCTGCCGGCAAGAAGAGCCTCGACGCGCTCGGCACCGAGCTCTTCTTCCAGCAGCCGACGCAGCCCGTCGATCTCCGAGGTCAGGCCGGGCAAATCGTTGATCAGGCGGTCCCACAGGGAGGGCTGGACCGCCTCGCGCTTTGCCCGGGAACTGCCGGCAAGCTGCGCTTTCGCGCCGGGCCGCTTGGCCTCACTTGCCGACATAGACATCCATTTCGATCTCGTCGTCCTTGTCATAGACGAATTTGATCTTCTTGTAGGCGAAGCTGACTTCTTCCTCGATGAGGTCGGCCTCGTCGGCGGCCTGCCGCATGTCGTATTCCATGATCGAGGCGTCGGTGAGCGTCACGACCAGATAGTCGCTGGTCTCGCCGTCGATAGTGCGGCGGGCCGAAAACACCACTTCGTCGAGCGCCTTGTTCTCGAACAGCGCCTTCTTCAGGTAGGGGGAAGACTTGTCGTAGTGCTTGGTGAATTTGATCATCCCCATCGACACGCGACCGCGCCGCGACAGCGAATTGGGGTCGTAGGGCGCGATCATCTTGTAGTCGACGCCATGGATCTCGATCTCGTCTTCGTGGCCATCGCGCTTGCTCGGGCCCTTGATGTCAGGAACTTTCAAAAAGCCGTCGATCTTCGTGGTAGGTCCGTCGCTTCTCACTGTTGTCGGCATTGTCTTTCTCCACCGCTTTCAAACGAAACAAGATGACTTTGCTTATGATTTCAGCCCTTCACTGACGGCAGTTCCGACACCAGCCGGAGCGAGGCATTGATGCCTTCCAGTTGGTAGTGCGGACGCAGATAGAAACGGGCATTGTAGTAACCGGGCCGGCCTTCGACGCTGTCGACCTGGACCTCGGCCGCGGCAAGCGGGCGCTTGGCGCGCGCCTTATCGTCGGCAAAGGCTGGATTGGCCAGCACGTACCGGTTGATCCATTCGGTCAACCAGATCTGCATGTCGGTGCGTTCCTTGAACGAGCCGATCTTGTCGCGCGCGATCGCCTTCAAGTAGTGCGCGAAACGCGAGACCGGGAAAAGATAGGGCAGGTTGGCGGAGAGCCGCTCGTTCGACTGCGCGTCGGGATCGACCAGACGGCCGGCGCGCGTCTCGTCGTCCTGCAATGAATGGGCGCCGATAAAGGCGGCAAGGTCGGTGTTCTTCCGGTGCAGGATCGGCATCAGGCCGAGCTTGGCGAGCTCCGCCTCGCGCCGGTCGTCGATGGCGACCTCGGTCGGGCATTTCATCGCGATCGATCCGTCGTCGGTCGGGAAGGCATGCACCGGCAGGTTGAGCACCGTGCCGCCGTTTTCGACGCCGCGGATCTGCGTGCCCCAGCCATAGAGCTTGTGGCTGCGGTTGATGTTCACGCCCATCGGGAAGGCGGCGTTCATCCAGACATATTTGTTGTGGTCGCCGCCCACCTCCTCCTCGAAGGTGAAGCCCTTCACCGGAACGGTCTCCGGGCCGTAGGGCAGCCGTGCCAGCACACGCGGCATGGTGAGGCCGATATAGCGGGCGTCCTCGCTCTCACGCAGCGACTGCCAGGAGGCATAGGCGGGGTTGTTGACGATCATCTGCAGGTCCTGCGGGTTCGGCAGTTCCTGCCAGCTGTCCATGCGGAACAGGCGCGGCGAGGCGGCGGCGATGAAGGGCGTGTGCGCCGAGGCGCAGACGCCCGAAATGTTGCGCAGCAGGCCGACGTCGCGCGGATGGTTCGAGAATTCGTAGGCGCCGATGATGCAGCCGATCGGCTCGCCGCCCAGCATCGAATACTCGTCCGTGTAGACCTTCTTGAAGATTGGGCTCTGGTCCCACATCTGGCCTTCATAGTCTTCGAGCGTGTCGGCCAGCTGTTCTTTGGAGATGTTCATCACCCGGATCTTGAGCTTGGTATCCGTCTCGGTGTTGTTGACGAGATACCAGAGGCCGCGCCAGGTGCCTTCCATTTCCCGCACTTCCGGCGCATGCAGGATCTCGTTGACCTGCGTCGTCAGCATCTTGTCGATGCCGGCGATCAGCGACTTGATCGACTTGATCGCGTTGGAAGAGATGGTGGTGGTCTCGGAGCGCGACTGCGCTGCCAGCGCCAGGTTGCGCACCAACTGCTGCAGCTTTTCGCTGTCGTCCTTCTTGACCTTGAAATCCTTTTCCAGGAGTCCGCTGAATTCGCCGAGGTCTATCGCTTCCGCCTCGGCGGTGGCGGCTGCGGTTTTTTGCTGTTCAGCCATGACTTACTCCTCGCCCTTGCCGTCATCCATCGCCTGGCTGGCGATCTTGCTCAGCAGCGGCTCGTTGTTGAGAAGCTGCGCGATGCGCTTTTCGGCGTCGACGCGGCCGTCCATGAAGCCGAGCAGCTCCTCGAGCTGACGGCGCATCTTGAGGATCTCGGCCAGTTGCGGGACCTGTTCGGCGATCTTGTCGGGCGCGAAATCGCCCATCTTCGAGAAGGTGAGATCGACCGCGAGCTCTTCGTCGCGTTCGGCGCCCTCGGCTTGCGGCAGCGTGTTCTTAACCCGCGCCTTCACCCGCGGTCCCATGGCTTCCATGAATTTGGGGAAGCGGTTGGCGTCGGTTTCGACCAAGGTGCGGTCCAGAACCGATTTCATCGCTTCCTTGGTCTGTGAAGCCCCTGAAAGATCGGCCATCACGGCCATGACGAACGGCAGTTCGATCGTCGTCGGGCTGCCGTAGGTCTCAACGTCGTAGGCGATCTGCACGCGCGGCGCGCGGTTTCTTTCGATGACCTTCGCTTTGCTCTCTGCTGGCATGCTTGTTACCTTTCATCCTTCTGGGCCGGCTTCTTGGGATCGGGGACACCGGCAAGCAGCCGGAATTCCTTCAGCCCCGACGGGGCGAGATCTTCCATCAGTTCCACGAAATCCATGTGCACCATGCGGCGCACGCGGCGGGCGAGGTGCGGTATCGGGCTCGATGGCTCGGTGCGGTCGTAGAAGGCGACGACGAGGTCGAGGCATTTGACGACGTCGTCGCGCGACGTGATCCGGTCGGGCAGCCCGACACTCGGTTCCGCATAGCCGCTTGCCATCGTTTCGGCTCCCATCGCTTCGGCCCCCATCCCTTCCGGTCGATGACCGTTTCGGGCTTGCGTTGCCGGTTCCGCCGGCTGCTGGGCCGGCTTTGCGGCCCCGTTCGCAGCAGTGACGGCAGCCGAATTCCGCTCCAGCGTCGTCAGCAAACGCTGCAAGAACCGTTTCAATTCCGGGATGGTGGGGCCATTGCCTTCGATGCGCTTGTTGAGAGCGGCATCGACCTCGTCAAGGGCGGCGATCACCGCGCGGACGTCGGCGAGCAGCGAGGTCATCGTGTCGCCGGCCTGGTCGATCTGTGCCGCGCAACCGCTGCGCACCCGGTTCAGGAGCTGGCTGTGAGCAGTCGCCAGCGCCGCCTTTTCGGAAGCGCCCAGCCCCGAAGCTGCTTCCTGCAGCATGACGCGCTCGTCGAGCGCGCCTTGTTCCAGGTCGCGTCCGCTGATCGGCCCGACCTGGCGGGGCGAAAAGAAGATCGTCTCGCGCAGGTTCGCCAACAGGCCTTCCTGGCCATTCTGGAGATCGAGGAGCGCGTTGATGCGGCGCAAGGCGGCGTCGCGCGGCGTCGCGTTCGGCCGCAATGCCGGATGCATCGTGTCCCAGTACTGGTCGATGGTCCGGGCGATCAGCGTCAGGCCCTGGGCGAGGCCGGCCAGCCTTTCTTCGTTGGCCAGAGCGCGCGCGACGATGACCAAAAGGCGCAAATCCCGGCCGCGGGAGCGAAGCTCTTCCGCCTTGTCGAGGACAGCCGCCCAGTCGACCGGGGAGGATTGCGAGGCAGGCTTGTTGTTGCCGTCGTGGACAACCTTGAGCTGCGGTTCGGTCAGGCGCTCCAGCTCATGAAAGGCCGGGTCGTTGCGCAAGTCCTCTCCCGACGGATTCTCACCGTTCAGAGGATTCAGCCAGAGTGCGAGATCAATCACACAAACCCCCAGCCAGCGGCCCTGAGACCCCTATGTGACGCGACGTTATCACACGGTCTCACTGTACCACAATTGAGCAGCTGCTCAAAAACTAACGGAAGCTAAACGCGACCGTCTTCTTTCGGCGAAACCCATTGCGCGATTGCCGGGCCGGGTATGTGAAATGGCTCGCATAGCCCGGACCGCGATCCGGTGTTTGTTGCACGACATTGCAGAGCTTGTGTAACCGGGCGGTGCCGGTCGGATAGATCCAAACGCCTTATCCGTCACACGGCTTTGTCAAGCAGCCGCTTATATGGCAGGGTACAGTCGGCAGATTGCGGGAGCAGGTTCGATGGAACAGCGCCGGTCATCGCAGAGCTTCAAGCGTAAGGAACTGGTCGCTAAGCTCAACGCCACGGGGGTGCGCGCCTTCAAGGCCGCGGCCGACACGGCCAAGCTGCGCGGCAATCCCTATGTCGAGCTCGTCCACTTCATCCAGCAACTCGTGCTGTCCGAGCGCTCGGACGTGCAGATGATCATCGCCGATGCCGGGCTGGACGTCAGCCGGCTGACGGCCGACATGACCCGGGCCATCGACAAGCTGCCCTACGGCGCGACCTCGGTTGAGGAATTCTCCGACCACATCTTCCACGCCATCCAGGAAGGCTGGAACCTGGCGACGCTGGAATTCGGCGTGGAGGAGGTGCGCAGCGCCCACATCCTGCTTGTCTGCCTGAAGACGCCGGTGCTGGAAGGCCTGGTATCGAAGATCAGCGCCGAATTCGACAAGATCGATGCCGACGGCGTCATTTCCCGCTTCGCCGATGTCACCGAAGGCTCGCTCGAAGCCGGCTCAGCTCCCGCCGCAGCCGCTGCCGAGACGCCGATGAAGCGCGGTCCGGGCGGGGATTCTGCGCTGGCGAAATATGCCACCGATCTCACCCAGCGCGCCCGCGACGGCAAGATCGATCCGGTGGTCGGCCGCGATCCGGAGATCCGGCAGATCGTAGACATCCTGATGCGACGCCGGCAAAACAACCCGATCCTGACCGGCGAAGCCGGCGTCGGCAAAACGGCGGTGGTCGAGGGATTTGCGCTCCGTATCGCTCAGGGCGACGTGCCGCCGACGTTGCAGAATGTCAGCGTGCGGATGCTCGATGTCGGGTTGATGCAGGCAGGCGCCAGCGTCAAGGGCGAGTTCGAGAAGCGGCTGAAGGCGGTGATCGACGAGGTCCAGGCATCCGAGATGCCGATCATCCTGTTCATTGACGAGGCGCATACGCTGATCGGCGCCGGGGGTGCTGCAGGCACCGGCGACGCCGCCAATCTCCTGAAGCCGGCGCTGGCGCGGGGCGAGCTGCGCACCGTCGCCGCCACGACCTGGGCCGAATACAAGCAGCACATCGAGAAGGATCCGGCGCTGACGCGCCGCTTCCAAGTGGTCAAGATCGACGAGCCGTCGGAAGCGGTGGCCGTGCTGATGCTGCGCGGCGTTGCCGGCGTTCTGGAGCAGCACCACAAGGTGCAGATCCTCGACGAGGCGATCGAGGCTGCGGTTGCCCTTTCGCATCGTTACATCCCGGCGCGGCAGCTGCCGGACAAGGCAGTCAGCTTGCTCGATACCGCCTGCGCCCGCGTCGCTATCTCGCAGCATGCCACGCCCGCCGAGGTCGAGGACATTCTGCGCCGCCGCCAGGCGCTGGAGGTCGAGCGCGGCATCATCGGCCGCGAGGCGGCGATCGGCATCGAGGTCGCTGACCGGCAAGCCCGCGTCGACGCCGGGCTGGCGGAAACCGAGACTACCCTGGCCGCCGCCCAGGCGCGCTGGGATCGCGAAAAGGCGCTGGTGGCCGAAATCCTCGACCTGCGCGCCAAACTGCGCGGCGAGGGCGTGCCGCTCGACGCGGCGGCAGCCGACGAGGCCGGCGAGGAAACAGAGAGCGCGGAGGGTGCGGCAAAGGCGCCTGAGCAAAAGCCCGACGAGAGCAAGGCTGCCGAGACCAAGAAAGCCAAGGCCTCGAAAGCCAAGGGGGCCAAGGCTGCAAAGGCCGAAGCAGCTTCCGCTGAGCCGGCGGATGAAGCCGCCGCCGATCTCGCGCGGTTGCGCGAACTGATGGCGGAACTAGCCGAGGCGCAGGGCGAGACGCCGCTGATCCTGCCGTCGGTCGACCGCAATGCGGTCGCCGCGGTTGTGCAGGACTGGACCGGCATCCCGACCGGACGCATGCTGTCCAGCCAGACCGAAAAGGCCCTCAGGCTCGCCGCGACCTTGTCCGAGCGGGTGGTCGGCCAGGATCATGCGATGGAGATGATCGCCAGGCGCGTGCAGACCAGCCGCGCCGGGCTCGGCGCTCCGGAAAAGCCGGTAGGTGTGTTTCTGCTCTGCGGCCCCTCCGGCGTCGGCAAGACCGAGACCGCGCTGGCGCTCGCCGAGACGCTCTATGGCGGCGAGCAGAACCTGATCTCGATCAACATGTCCGAGTTCCAGGAGGCGCACACGGTCTCGACGCTGAAGGGCGCGCCACCCGGCTATGTCGGCTACGGCAAGGGCGGCATCCTGACCGAGGCGGTGCGCCGAAAGCCCTATTCGGTGATCCTGCTCGACGAGGTCGAGAAGGCGCATCCCGACGTGCACGAGATCTTCTTCCAGGTCTTCGACAAGGGAATGATGGACGACAGCGAGGGCCGGCGCATCGACTTCAAGAACACGCTGATCCTGCTCACCTCGAATGTCGGCTCCGACGTCATCATGGGCCGCACGAAAAACGGCACCGTGCGGACCGGCATCGACGATCTCGACGCGGCCCTGCGCGCGCCGCTGCTGAAAGTATTCCCGGCCGCCTTCCTCGGCCGGGTGGTCACCATACCCTATTATCCGCTGTCGGATGCGATGATCGAGGCGATCGCCCGGCACCAGTTCGCCAAGATCGCACGGCGACTTAAGGCGACCAACGATGCGGAACTGGTGATCGGCGACGGCGTCATGGACTTGGTCAAGGCGCGCTGCACCGAGATCGAATCCGGCGGCCGCATGATCGACGCCATCCTCACCAACACGCTGCTGCCGGAGCTCAGCCGCGGCGTGCTCAACCGCTCGCTGGACGGCGCGAAGATGACGAAGGTCACCGTCGGCGCGTCCAAGGAAGGCTTCACCTACTCTTTCGAGTAGTGGGGCCGCGTAGCGGGGCTTCGGGGCGCAAAAAAATCGGCGCCATGTCACATTGGGCGGGTCCCCACTCGTCTTGAGGTCGGAACCAACGAAAGGAACCGACCATGACTGCCAGACTTGACCCCCTCGCCGCCGCTCCGTCGCTGATGAAGGAGTGGCACCGCGCCTCGCTCGCCATCGCTTCCAGCCTCGATCCGGCTCTTGCCGAGCTCATCGAGATACGCGCCTCGCAGATCAACGGCTGCGCCAACTGCATCAACATGCACACGACCTATGCCCGTGAACGCGGAGAGACCGAGCAGCGCGTCTACCTGCTGGCGGCCTGGCGCGAGGCGCCGTGCTATACCGATCGTGAACGCGCGGCGCTTGGCTGGACCGAGGCGCTGACGCGGATCAGCGAAGGCCATACGCATGAGGCCGCGTATGAAGTGCTGAAGGACCATTTCACCGAGGAGGAGCGGGTGAAGATCACCTTGATGATCAATATCATCAACGGCTGGAACCGCATCGCGGTCGGCTTCGGCGGCTTCGTCGATCCGGCGGCCCTGAAGGCTGCCAATGCCAAGGCCTCCAACAAGGCGGCCGCGGCTTGATGACGGAGTCAACATCCGAGGGCGCGGCGGCGGCTTTCGAGCCGCTGCGCCCGAAGCTCATGCGGGTCGCCTACCGGATGCTGGGTTCGTTGGCCGACGCCGAGGACATGATGCAGGAGGCCTTCATCCGCTGGATGAGGGCCGACCGCGCCGAGGTGCGCGAGCCTGAGGCTTTTTTGCGCCGCACGGTCACGCGCCTCTGCCTCGACCAGCTCAAATCCGCCCGCCACCGGCGCGAGACCTATGTCGGCTCCTGGCTTCCCGATCCTGTCGTCGAAGAAGACGAACCGGACGACGTCGCCTTGCCGTTGATGCTGGCGCTGGAGCGCCTGTCGCCACTCGAGCGGGCGGCCTTCCTGCTGCACGACGTCTTCGGGCTGCAGTTCGAGGAGGTCGCGGCGGAGATCGAGCGCGACCCAGCCGCGTGCCGCCAGCTCGCCGCCCGTGCCCGCAACCATGTCCGCGAGGCGCGGCCGCGTTTCAAGGTCGAGAAAGAGCGCGGCCTGGAGCTTGCCGAAGCCTTCTTCAACGCCTCGCGCAGCGGCGGCGCTGGGCGCCATGTTGAGCGCCGAAGTCAGCGCCCACGCCGATGGCGGCGGCAAGCGCCCGGCGGCTATTGCGCCGGTCTTCGGCTACGATGCCGTGATGAAGCAATACGCGACCGTTGTCGCCTGGCTTAAGGACAACCGCTCGCAGCTTGTCCGCTTTGGCTTCATCAACGGATTGCCCGGCTTCGTCACGCTCGAAGCCGATGGCGAGCTCCAGACGACCGCGCTGGACATCGAGGACGGCAAGATCACGGCGATCTATGTGATGCGCAACCCCGACAAGCTGAGGCACCTGCATTAGAAACCGCGCCTGGTGAAGCACAAGGCCGCCGACGGAACCTTTGTTCCGCTGGCGATTTTGGCTATATGTTTTTGGGTACTGGATGGCCAGAAGGGTTGCTGACGATGACGACGAAAAGCCTTGCAATCTCCGCTCTCGTTCTGGCTACGGCCATTAGCGCATCTGGCCCGGCATTCGCCGGGGATCGGCACCATAAGCGCCTGGTCGAGCAGGAGCGCTATGTTCCGGCCGAAGGCGACCTCATCGACATCCTGTTCGGCGGTCCACGCTATTATGACGCCATGCTGGTCACCACGGCGGCGGGCGCCTGCTCCTACCACCGGACGGGGCCGGACGCGAACGCACTGAACAAGATCAACGATCATCATTGCGGAAAATAGCTGCCGCCCGCGGCGCGCGTTGAACCTGCGCGCACGGCCGTCGGCAAGCCACAACCGTTTCTGTTCACTCTTCCTGCGAACGCTGATCGGGTTCGCCCACGATGGCTGCTGCTCGGGCGGTAACCTCCTTTGAGCACTGCCCTGCCGCAGGCAAATCGGCCATCGCACACATTCTTTCCAACGATTGTATACAATAATCAAGAAAGATGTTGACAATCTGTCGCAGTGGGTTTCCCTTAAGCCATCCGCGCAAGCCTACGAGCAAAACAAAGCGCGATAACCAGAAGGGGAACTGCAGATGATCAACCGACGCTCGACTCTGAAATCGATGGTGCTTGGCGCCGTCTCGACCCTGGCGATTGCCGCTGTTGGCATTCCGTCCGCACAGGCTGAGAACAAGGAACTGAAAATCGGCTTCGTTGGCGTCACCAGCGGCCCAGCCGCCGCCTGGGGCACGTCCAATGTGCGCTCGATGCAGACGCGCGCCGCCTGGCTCAACGAAAAAGGCGGCGTCAAGATCGGCGACGACACCTACAACATCAACATCGTCACCTTCGACGACCAGAAAGATCCCAAGCGTGCCATCGCCGGCATGGAAAAGATGGCGCAGGAAGGTATCCACTATGTGGTCGGACCGAATGTCGATGACGGCGCGGCCGCGGTGCGCCCTGTCGCCGAGGCAAACGGCATCATCTATTTCCCCTATGCCTTCCCGAAGGCGCTTTACCAGAAGCCAGCCTCGAATGCCGTGCTCGGCATGATCGCCAACTACCAGTCGGGTCCGGCGATCTATAAATATCTAAAGGAAAACAAGGGCGTGAAGACGATCGCCTTTGTCGCCGCGAACGAATCCGATCCGCTCAGCCAGCGTGACAGCGGCGTCGAGGCGGCCAAGGCGCTCGGGCTCGATGTCGTGGCGCAGAACGACACCTATCAGAACGATACCCGTGACTTCACGCCGGTGCTGACGCCGATCGTCGCGCTGAAGCCCGATCTGCTGGTGCTGTCGGGCGTGGCGCCGGCCAACGCGCCGCTGCTCATCCGCGCCGCCCGTGAACTCGGCTTCGAAGGCCTGATCTCGACCGAAACGGCGCAGGACGCCAAGGTTCTGGAGGAGGGCGCCGGCGAATATGCCAACGGCTTCATCTCCGTCGGCGGCGCCTCCACGCCGGAGATTGCTTCGGATGAAATGAAGGAGTTCGTCGCCCGCTACACCAAGATGTTTGGCGAGTACAACGACGAGTCCAACACCAAGGTCTACGCGCTGGAATACATCATCGACACGCTTAAGGCCAATCCGGCCGCCATCAACAACGTCGACGAATTCAAGAAGACCATGGACACCTTCTCGGCGCCCAATCCCTTCCTGAAGGGCGACGCCAAGCTGAGCTATGTCGGCGCAACCTCGTTCGGCCAGAAGCGCCAGCTCGCCGTGCCGATGGTGGTCAACGAGTATAAGGACGGCGCTTTCCAGACCCTGTTCGTCGGCTCCGTCGACTAGGGTTAGGTTCCTAAGGTTGCTTCCTCCCGCATGCCGGGGGTCCGGGCGATGGTCCGGACCCCGCGGAAGACAGAAGGTGTCCATGGAACAGGTCATCGCCAACGGGTTGTATCTCGGTGCCCAATATGCGCTGATCGCGCTGGGCCTCACCCTGATCTTCGCCCTGATGAACGTGCTGAACTTTGCCCACGGGCAGATGTACGTTTTGGGCGGGTTCATCACTTACACCGTCTACGGCCAGCTCGGCCTGCCCTTCGTGATGGCGCTGCTGGCGTCCGGCATCACGCTCGCCATCATCGGCGCCCTGATGGAGAAATTCCTCTTTCGCACCGTCATCAGGCGCAGCCTGCGCGAGGAAAGCACGATGCTGCTCGCCGCGGCGACAGCCTTCTTTTTCGACGCGGTCATCCTGCTGTTGTTCGGTGAGAAGCAGCGCGGCGTTCCCAAGATCGTCAAAGGCGTTTTCAACGAGGGCGGCATCATCATGCCTTACGACCGTCTGGTCGTCGGCGCCCTCGCTTTGATCTTCATCGCGGCCTTCGTCCTCTACATGCAGTATAGCCGGGTCGGGCGCGCCATGCGGGCGCTGGCCCAGGATCGCGTCGCCGCGCAATTGATGGGCGTCAAGGTCGATCGCTATTCGATGATCGGCTTTGCCATGGGCGCTATGCTGGCCGGCATCGTCGGCGGCCTTCTGGTCACAATTACCGGCGTCAATTCCGGCATCGGCGGGCCGATCTCGATCAAGGCCTTCCTGATGGTGATGATCGGGGGCGCCGGCGTCGTGGGCGGTGCGATCGCCGGTGGCTTCATTCTCGGCATGATGGAGTCGATCGGCCTTACCGTGCTGCGTCAGTACGGTGACGTCACATACCTCGCCATCTTTGCTGCGCTGATGGTGTTCCTGTCGATCCGCCCCAACGGGTTGATGGGCAAGCCGTGGGGTTGATCGTGCCATGACGCATCCTGCCATGATGCTCAGCGTGAAAATCGCCTCGGTAGCTGCCTTCCTGGCGATCGTCTTTATCGCCGTGCCGGTTCTGATCGCGGCGAGCGGCCGCACCGACCTCTATTACACGCTTACCTCCGTGGCACTGCTCAGCATCGCCAGCGCCGGCGTGTGGTTCACCTTCTATATCGGCCGGATCAATATCGGCCAGGGCGCCTATGCGCTGATGGGCGGCTATGTGTCGGCCATCCTGGTGATGAACCACGGCTGGTCGTTCTGGCCGACGCTGCCGGTCGCAGGCCTGTTCTGCGCGGCAGCAAGCGTGCTCATCGGCCTGCCGATACTGCGCTTGCGCGGGGTCTACTTCGCCATGGTGACGCTGACGCTGACCGAGGTCGCTCGGCTGCTGGCGCTGGCGCTGCCGATCACCAACGGCGCCAAGGGCATCGTCAGCATCCCGCTTCCCGGCGCGCTCTCGGTCTTCGGCCTCACCATCATTCCCGATTTCGCCACGTTGCAGAATTCCCGCCTGGCCTTCTACCTGCTGGCGGTCACGCTCATGGTGGTCTGCTTCGCGGTGATGTACCGGCTGGTTCACTCGCGTATCGGCAAGCTCTGTCAGTCGCTACAGCAAAACGAGGAACTGGCCTCGTCCATCGGCGTCAACATCGCCTATCTGCGCGTCATCGCCTACGCCGTTTCGTCCTTTTTCGGCGGTGTCGCCGGCGCGATCTTCGCTGCCATTTCGCAATCGATCTATCCGTCGAGTTTCACCGTCACCGATTCCGTCAACTTCATGCTGAACTGTTTCCTCGGCGGTCTTGGCTACGTGTTCGGGCCAATGCTCGGCACGCTGGTGCTCTATTTCGGCTGGGACCTGCTCTTCCAGACCGGCCAGTTCCAGCTCCTGATCTACTCGGGCCTGATGATCGTGCTGATGCTTGTCTTACCCAATGGGCTGCTCAGCCTCGCCCTCCCGAGCCGGAAGAGTTGAGCCATGGCTGACATGCTCGAAGTTTCAGGCCTGACGAAACGCTTCGGCGGTCTTGTCGCCGTCAACAACGTTTCCTTCTCGGTGCGCGAGAAGGAAATCCTCTCGGTCATCGGCCCCAACGGTGCCGGCAAATCGACGCTGTTCAAGCTGATCTCGTCGTTCCTCAGGCCGACATCCGGCGAAGTGCGCCTGAAGGGTGAGCGTATCTCGAACCTCGCGCCGCACATCGCCGCCCGCAAGGGCGTCGTGCGAACCTTTCAGGAAACGACGATCTTCAAGAATATGAGCGTGCGCGACAACGTCATTATCGCTCACCATTTGCGCTCAAGGGCGAATCTGTTCGGCTTCTTCCTCGGCACGGGCACGGCCAAGGCCGACGAGGCAGCCTTCGGCCAATCGGCCGACGAGATCCTGGCGCTGCTCGGCCTGGCCTCGCTTGCCGGCGAGACCGCCCACAACCTACCGCACGGCCATTTGCGGGCGCTTGGCATCGCCATCGGCCTCGCCACGAACCCTTCGATCCTGCTGCTGGACGAGCCTTTCGCCGGCATGAACCACGACGAGACGATGCGCATGGTGGCGATGGTGCGGCGCCTGCGCGATCTCGGCCTCACCATCCTGCTGGTCGAGCATGACATGCCGGCCGTGATGAAGATCTCGGACCGCATCGTGGTCCTCAATTTCGGGCAGAAGATCGCCGAGGGAACGCCGTCGGAAATCCAGGCCAACGAGAAGGTCATCGAAGCCTATCTCGGCAGCGAAGACGAGGCGATCGGCCTATGAACCAGATCCTGAAATTCGCCGGCGTCGAGCTCTATTACGATCACGTCTACGCGCTGAAGGGCGTCTCGCTCGAGGTCAATGAAGGCGAGACCGTCGCGCTGATCGGCGCCAATGGCGCCGGCAAGTCGTCGATCCTTCGCGCCATCACCGGCCTGCGCAAGATCAGGTCGGGCCAGATCCACTACAGCGGCAAGCGCATCGACGGCGCCGCCCCGGACGAGATCGTCAAGATGGGCATCGCCATGGTGCCGGAGGGGCGCCGCGTCTTCCCCTATATGACGGTCAGGGACAACCTGCTGATGGGCGCCTTCACGCGCTCCAGCAAGGCCGAAATCGCTGCATCGATGGAGATGGTGCTGGGGCGCTTCCCCAGGCTTAAGGAGCGCTTCTCGCAGGCCGCCGGCACGATGAGCGGCGGCGAGCAGCAGATGCTGGTCATCGGCCGCGCGCTGATGGCGAAGCCGAGGCTTTTGCTGCTCGACGAGCCGTCGCTCGGCGTGGCGCCCAAACTCGTCCAGGACATCGCCCGCTCGATCGTCGCCATCAACCGCGACGAGAAGGTCAGCGTTTTGCTGGTCGAGCAGAATTCGCGCATGGCGCTCCGCATCTCGCAGCGCGCCTATGCGCTGACCACCGGAAGCGTCGCGCTGAGCGGCAACTCCGCCGAATTGCTGACCGACGACCGGGTCAAGCGTCTTTATCTCGGCGGCGAGATCTGAGGCTGATTTTAATGCGCATACTCGTCATCAATCCCAACACCACCGCGTCGATGACCGCCAAGATCGGCAAGGCGGCGGCAAGCGTTGCGTCCACGGGAACCGAGATCATCGCCGTCAATCCGGCCGATGGTCCGCCGAGCATCGAGGGCTATTTCGACGAGGTCTTCGCCGTGCCGGGCATCATCGCCGAGATGGGCAAGGCGCCGGCGGCGGATGCCTATGTGATCGCCTGCTTCGACGACACCGGGCTCGATGCCGCGCGCTGCGCGACCGAAGCTCCCGTCATCGGCATCGGCGAGGCGGCCTTCCATCTCGCCAGCCTCGTCGCCGGCAGGTTCAGCGTCGTCACCACGCTTGCCCGCTCGGTTCCCGCCATCGAGCACAATCTGGCGAAATACGGGCTCGCCTCGCGCTGCGCCAAAGTGCGCTCGTCCGAAGTCGCCGTGCTCGACCTCGAACAGCCAGGCTCGAATGCCAGGCACAGGATATCGGACGAGATCGCGCGCGCCATCCGCGAGGACCACGCCGAGGCGATCGTGCTTGGCTGCGCCGGCATGGCCGACCTCGCCCACGAGCTTTCGGAGGAGCATGGCGTTCCCGTCCTCGACGGCGTCGTCTGCGCGGTGACGCTGGCCGAGAGCCTGCTCAAGGTTGGTCTGAAGACGTCGAAGGTCGGCGGCTATGCCGCGCCGCGCGGCAAGCGCTTCGCCGGCATCTTTGCTTCGGCGTCGCCGGCAGGCGCCGGTTCGCCCGGCTAGCGGCCCTGGGAGATCGGATCCCTCGGGATTGACCGGGGCGCGAGCGACATTAGGATTGGATTGGCCGCTGGCGATTTGGGGGCAGAACGGGCCGCGTCGGGCCTGCGCATTGAAAGCATGTTGACGGTACTCAAGGAAGAAGATCGCGACGACAAGCCGGCAGCGCGCTGGTCGCCGATCTACTATGGGCTGAGGGACGCCATCGTCAGCCATCGTCTCGCTCCGGGCACCAAGCTGCCGGAAGACGAGCTGGCGTCGATCTATTCGGTGAGCCGCACCGTCGTCCGCGCCGCCCTGCAGGCCCTTGCCCATGACCGGCTGGCGCGGCTGGAGCCCAATCGCGGCGCGTTCGTCGCGCAGCCGTCGAAGATCGAGGCGCGAGAGGTGTTCGAGGCGAGGGCGCTGATCGAGCCCAAGGTGGCCGCACTTGCCGCCAGGGCGGCGATGCCGTCGGACATCGCGCAATTGCGGGCACATCTGGAGAAGGAGCATGAGGCGCTGCATGATGGCCGCGACAGCGACGCCATCATGCTTTCGGCGCGCTTCCATGTCGGCATCGCCGAGATCGCCGCGCATTCGGTGTTCACCAATTTCGTGCGCGACCTCGTCTCGCACTCCTCGCTGATCATCGCGCTCTACTGGAAGCGCCGCGACGCGACCTGCGAGAAGCACGCCCATCACGCTCTGGTCGACGCGATCGAAGCCGGCGACAGCGCCGACGCCGCGGCCCTGATGAACAGCCACCTGGTCGATCTGCTTTCGGGGCTGGACCTCACCGACAAGGTGGAGAAGTCCGACAGCCTGGCGGATTTGCTGCGCGCATAAGTCAGGTGGCTCGGCTTTGGAAAGCCGAGCCGTAGAATCTCGGGCGCCCGCTCGTCAGGCCGCGGCTGCCTGCGAATAATCCATCCGCTCGAGGTCGGCGATGAGCCCCGGTCCGGTCGGCTGCCAGCCGAGATGCTCCCGCGTCCACGCGCTGGAGGCCGGCATGTCGAGACCGGCGAACATGGCTAACCATCCGAAATGGTCCGCGGCCTCTTCCGTCGACAGCGAGACCACCGGCACATTGAGGCCGCCACCGATCGTCTCCGCGATCTCGCGCATCGCAATGCCTTCTTCGGCGACAGCGTTGTAGCGAACGCCGGCTTCCTGCTTGTCCAGCGCCAACTGGTAGAGCTTCGCGACGTCCAGCACATGCGCCGCCGACCACCGGTTGCGGCCTTCGCCAAGATAGGCTGACACGCCCTTGGCGCGCGTCACCTCGATGAGCGGCGTGATCAGGCCCTGCTTCACCGTGTCATGCACCTGCGGCAGCCGCACTACCGATACCTTGACGCCCTTCTCAGCCATCGCCGCGCCGGTAAGCTCTGACAGGATGCGCGGATTGGGATGCTCGGTGTTGAAGGCATCTTCCTTCGCCGCTTGTCCGGGCCCTGCACTGCCCATGCCGACGCCGGAGGTGATGAGCAGCAGCCGGTCCGAACCGGCCAGCGCGCCGCCCAGCACTTCGATCACCCGCTTGTCCTTCTCGCAGTTCGCCACGAAATTCGAAAAATCGTGATCGAAGGCGGTGTGGATCACGGCATCGGAGCGCGCCGCGCCCTCGCGGAGGCTGTCGAGGTCTTCGAGGTCGCCGCGATGGGCCTCGGCGCCGGCGGCTGCAAGGGCGCGCGCGCCTGCGTCGGATCGCGTCAGGCCGAGCACTTGATGCCCGGCGGCAAGGAGTTCCGGAACTATTCTGGAACCGATGAAACCGGTCGCGCCGGTAAGGAATACACGCATGGGAGGGGCTCCTCTGTTGTTCGGAGGCCCTTGTCGCGCCATAGCTCATTCTGTTAAAGTAGTGATCTTATCATGGTATAATAGTCAACAGGATCGCAATGCCTGCCGAGGCGACCAGCAAGCTTGGCAACTTTCTTCGGGACCGCCGCATGCGTCTCGATCCGGTTGCCTTCGGCTTCACCACGGGGCGCCGGCGCACGCAGGGCCTGCGCCGCGAAGAGGTGGCGCAGCGCGCCAATATCAGCCCGACCTGGTACACGTGGCTGGAGCAGGGGCGGGGAGGGGCTCCGTCCGCGGATGTGCTCAACCGCATCGCCACCGGCCTCATGCTGACCGAGCCCGAACGGGAGCATCTGTTCATGCTGGGCCTCGGGCGTCCGCCGGAGGTCCGCTACAAGAGCGTGGACAGCGTGACGCCGCGCCTGCAGCGCGTGCTGGACGCCCTCGAGACCAGTCCGGCAATCATCAAGACCGCGACGTGGGACGTCGTTGCATGGAACCGCGCCGCCGCCGCGCTGCTGACCGACTATTCGAAGCTTCCCCGCGAGCAGCGCAACATCCTGCGCCTCATGTTCGGCAACCCGCGCGTGCGCGCCGCGCAGGATGACTGGCAAGGCGTCGCCCGCTTCGTGGTCGGGTCATTCCGGGCCGATGCCGCTCGCGCCGGCGCCGGCGCGGAGATCGCCGAACTGGTCGAGGAACTTTCACGGACCAGTCCGGAATTCGAAGCGCTGTGGCGGGACAACGACCTCGTCGCCGCTCACGGCGAAGGCGTGAAGCGTCTCCGGCACCCCGAGATTGGGCTGATCGAGCTGGAATTCTCGGTTTTCGCGGTCGACGGCCGCCCCGAACTCGGCATGGTGGTCTACAACCCCGTGAACGGTTCGGACGCCGAACGCATCCAATCGCTGATCGCTTCCCGCTCCGGCTGATAGATCAGGCCTGAGCCCGTGCCCGTTTTTGGGAAGCATCGGCGCCGCCTTGCGAGCGGATATGATCGATGAACGCGCGCAGCTTGGGCAGCACCTGATGCCTTTCCGGGTAGTAGAGAAAGACACCCGGCGATGTGGCGGCGAATGCCGAAAGCAGCGTTTCGAGGCGCCCGTCCGCGATTGCCGGGCTGGCGATCGGGCTGGGTACCTGGGCAAGCCCGGCGCCCTGGATCGCGGCTCCGAGAAGCGTGGGGTAGTCGTGCGCGATGAGTGGTCCGGTGACGATTGCCTCGATCGCCTTGTTGCCTTTGGCAAAGCGCCACGGCGCGACTGAACCGTTCGAGCGGCGCAGGCGCAGGCAGGCGTGGTGGCGCAGATCCTCGATGCGTTCCGGCATCGTTCGGTGGCGTAGATAGTCGGGGCTGCCGACAACCACCATCGGGAAGGGCGGCGTCAGCCGAACCGCGACCATGTCGGCCGCAATCAGATCGCCGAGTCGGATGCCGGCGTCGAATCCCTCGGCTGCGAGGTCGGCAAGCTCGCCGCTTGCGACGATCTCCAGCTCGATCTCGGGATAGGCCTGGCAGAAGGACGCGATCATCGGCTCCAGCAGGGTCGGCACCACCGCCGGCGGCACCGAGAGGCGCAAAAGTCCCGCCGGCCGCTGTCCTATCCCGCGCGCGATCTCGCTGGCGGCGATCAATTCCTCGAACGCCGGCCGGGCGTGCGCGAAGAAGCGCTCGCCCGCTTCGGTCAGCCCGACGCTGCGTGTCGTGCGCGTGAAGAGCGCGGCGCCAACACGCGCTTCCAGCGTCCGCACCGCCTGGCTGATCGCCGATGGCGTGACGCTAAGCTCCGCAGCCGCCTTGCGGAAGTTGCGATGCTTGGCGACGCTCAGGAACGCCTCGACGCCGTCGAGCGCGCCATGCCTGACTGTGAAGTTCTGCTTCATGACCCATCGACATTATCGCGGATAGTTGCCGGCACAAAGCGGTCGTATCTGTGTCGCGGATCGGAAGCCTGAAGGGAAATGGCAAATGACAGACGAGTTGGATCGCGTGCGCGATCACTACCGCGCGACCGGCCTGGCCGAGCGATTGAAGACGGTGCTGGTGGCCTTGGGGCCAGAGGAGCAGCGGCTGAAGCCCGAACAACTGGCTAGCCTCGACCAGTTCCACACCCGCGGGCTCGCCGCGACCGCCGAGCTTGCGAAATTGGCCGGCATCACGGCCGACATGTCGGTGCTCGACGTCGGATCCGGGGTGGGCGGGCCGGCCCGTTTTCTCGCCGCGACCTATGGCTGCGAGGTGACGGGCGTCGATCTCAGCGAGCCCTTTGTCGAAGCCGCGCAGTATCTGACCGCGCGGACGGGGCAGGGCGCACAAGTATCGTTCAAGGCTGGCAGCGCGCTGGCGCTTCCCCTCGATGACGGCGGTTTCGACGTCGTGTTGCTGCAGCATGTGGCGATGAACATAGCGGACCGGCCGCGACTTTATCGCGAGATCAGGCGCGTTCTGAAGTCGGGCGGAAAGTTCGCGACCTTCGACGTCGTGCTGAACGGCGGCGACCCGCACTATCCGGTTCCCTGGGCGAAGACGCCGGCGGAAAGCTTCCTGCTATCCGCCGCCGCGACCTGCGAGGCGATCGAGGCCGCCGGGTTCCGCATGCTTGTCCAGCAGGACGATACCGCCGAGGCGAAGACGTGGTTCGCTGCGCTGCGGGCGTCCGGGCCGCCGCCTTCACTGAATCTCGGCGTCGTCATGGGGCCGGGTTTCGCGGATTTCGCCGCCAATCTCGGGCGCAATCTCATGGAAGGCCGGCTGGGTGTCTTGAGCGCCGTGTTCGAGGCCGTTCCAAACAAGAGCTGAGAGGAGACAAAAATGTCGCCGGCGACGATCTTCAACATCCATCTCGTTCTGGGCTACGTGCCCTGGCTGCTTTGCTTCGGCGCCTATATCTGGCCAAGGCTCAAGTTCATGGACCGCACCGAGGCGCAGCGCGCAATAGCCACGCTGCACAGCTTCCGCTTCTTCGGGCTCGTCTTCCTGCTTCCGGGCGTCGTCGGTCCGAACCTGCCCGCCGGCTTCGTCGTCTTCGCCGCCTATGGCGATTTCGTGACCGGACTTCTGGCCATGCTGGCGTTGCTTGGCGCGAGGCGGCCTTCGATCTTCTGGCCGCTCGTGGTCGCCTTCAACCTAGTGGGCATAGTCGACCTTGTCGTCGATTATTACCACGGCACCGTGCTCGACCTTCCGGACCTGGCGGGGCAACTGGGCGCCGCCTACGCGATCCCGATCGTCTATGTGCCTCTGCTGATGATCACGCACGTCGCCGCCTTCTATCTGCTGGCGCGCCCTCAGCCCAAGATCGTGCCGGCCTCCGGCGATCGGCAAGCAGGCGGCCTCAGCTCTCTTCGCTCCCGTTCATCCGTTCGATGATCTCGGCCATCAAGCCCGCTGCAGCGGCGTCAGAGCCGGCCCATCCGTCCGGAACAGATGGCAGGCCGCCGCCGCGATATCGAGCACGATCGGCGTATGCAGCGGCGTTGCGTCGCCGCCCTCGGCCTGCACCACCAGCGACACGTCGGGCGCGATCTCGACATGGAAGATGGTCAGGCTGCCGAGCCGCTCCGCGAGCGCAGCCTGTCCCTTGAACGGTCCGTCGTTCGCGATCTTCAGATGCTCCGGCCGCATTCCGAGCAGCAGCTCGTCGCCGGCCTTCGCGCCGCCCGCCTCGGCGGGCACGGTCAGCGTCCTGCCGCCCGGCAGGAAGACGCCGATGCCTTCGCCCCCGGTTGACGCCACCTTCACCTTGATCAGGCTCATCTTCGGCGAGCCGATGAAGCCGGCGACGAAAATGTTGGCCGGCCGGTTGTAGAGGTCGAGCGGCGAGCCGACCTGCTCGATGTTGCCCGCGTTGAGCACGACGATCTTGTCGGCCATGGTCATGGCCTCGATCTGGTCGTGCGTGACATAGATCATCGTCGCCTGGAGCTGCTCATGAAGCCGCATCAGCTCCAGCCGCATGCTGACGCGCAGCGCTGCATCGAGGTTGGAGAGCGGCTCGTCGAACAGGAAGACCTTCGGGTTGCGCACGATGGCGCGCCCGATGGCGACGCGCTGGCGCTGGCCGCCGGAAAGCGCCTTCGGCCGCCGGTCGAGCAGATGCGCAAGCTGCAGCACGTCGGCCGCTTCCTTCACCTTGCGTTCGCGCTCCTGCGCGGGCACGCCGGCGATCTTCAGCGCGAAGCCCATGTTCTCCGCCACGCTCATATGCGGGTAGAGCGCGTAGGACTGGAACACCATGGCCAGCCCGCGCTCGGACGGGTCGATATCGTTGGCGCGCCCGCCATCGATGGTGAGGTCGCCGGCGGTGATCTTCTCCAGCCCGGCGATCATGCGCAGCAAGGTCGACTTTCCGCAGCCGGACGGTCCGACGAAGACGACGAATTCGCGATCCGCGACGTCGAGGTCGATGCCTTTGATGATCTCGGCCGATCCATAGGATTTGCGAACGCCGCGCAGCTTGAGCTCAGCCATGGCTTGCCTCCCTGGAGCCGGGTTTTTCGCCGGCGCCGTTCTTCGTCTCGTCGTTCTGCACCATCGCCAGCGCCGTGCCCGGCTCGCCCTCCCAAAGGATCAGGCTTGCCGCGCCGACCAGCCCGGCGCGGTCGCCGAGCTCCGCCGGCACGATCGGCACGTCGCGATAGGCTTGCATGGCGCGCTCATCGATCGTCGCCCTGATTCCCGGCGCCAGCAGGTCGAAGCCGTTGGCGAGCCCGCCGCCCATGACGATCACCTCCGGCGAATAGAGATGCAAAAGGTTGGTGAAGCCGACGCCGAGCCATCGCGCTTCCGCTTCGACAAGCTCGCGCGCGCCGGCGTCGCCGGCGCGCGCGGCTTCGACGACATGGCGGGCCGAAACGTCGCCGTTATTCGAAAGGCGCCTGAGCAGCGAGCCGTCGCCGGGCTTGGTGAGTCGCGTCGCCCGGCGCCCGAGCGCCGTGCCGGAAGCCACCGCTTCGAAGCAGCCGATGGCGCCGCAGAAGCAGCGGTCGCCTTCGCCGGTGATCGTCATATGGCCGATCTCGGCGGCGAGCCCGCGTCTCCCATGGTAGATGTGGCCGTCGGCGACCACGCCTCCGCCGATGCCGGTCGACACGGTGACGAAGACCAGCGATCCGGCGCCGCGGCCGGCGCCGAAGCGCCATTCGCCGAGCGCCGCGGCATTGGCGTCGTTCTCCAGCCGCACCGGCAAGCCGAACTGCCGGCTGAGGATGTCGATCAGCGGCACATTGTGCCAGCCGGCGAGCGTCGGCGGCCCGATGACGATCCCGGCTTTCGGGTCGAGCGGCCCCGGCGCGCACATGCCGATGCCGCTGACCTTTGCCTGCGGGTGCTCCTTGAGCAGCTTGTCCGCCAGCGCGATGATCTGGCCGATCACCGCCTCCGATCCGGCGCCGGCAAGCGTCGGCGCCGAGACGCGCGCGATCACGTCGCCGCTGCGCTCGACCAGCGCGCCGCGCAGCTCCGTGCCGCCGAGGTCGAAGGCAAGGGCGATCGTGCTCATCAGGCGGCGGCCTTCAATCCATGCAGCCACGCCATGCGCTGCGTGAGGTCGGGGTCGCCAAAAGCGAGCGAACCCAGCACCACCGTGTCGGCACCGGCGGCGCGCAGCAGCGGCACGGTCTCGTGGCGGATGCCGCCGTCGGCGGCGAGCAGGATGTCGGCCTCGCGGCCGGCCTTCCGCATCAGCGCGCGCGCCTCGATCAGGCGCGGGCAGGCTTTTTCGGACAGGCTCTGACCCTTGACGCCGATCGAGGTGCCGAGCAGCGTCGCGAAGGCCACGTGCGGCAGGAAGGGCACGATGGCGGAAACCGGCGTCTCCAGCCGCAGCACCACGCCGGCCTCGGCGCCGAGCTCATGCGCCAGCTTTACGGCGTTCAAGGCCGCTTCGCCGTTCTCGGCGTGGACAGTCACGAGGTCGGCGCCGGCCTCGATGAACTGGCGCGTCTGCACCTCGACGATTTCGGCCTCGACCATCAGGTGCACATGGATCGGCTTCGCCGTCAGCTTGGCGATGCGCGCCACCAGGTCGGGGAAAAACAGGAAGCCGGGGGTGAAGCGGGCATCCGCAACGTCGATGTGATGCAGGTCGGCATGGGCTTCGATGCGCTTCAGGTCGCGCTCCATATTGACGAGATCCGCCGACCACAGCGAGAACTCGCCGATAAGCCGGTTGCGCGGCAGTGCGGCGATTGCCGCGGGGCCGGAGAGGGGTTTGGCGGTCATGACGGAATGAGGCTCCGGGCATTCGAATGGGACTGGAGGAAGGAACTGATCTGCGTATGCAACTCGCCGAAATGCTTCGCGCTGTCGTGCGCTTTGGGCGTGATCTCGGCGAAGACCGCGTCGGGTATCGCGGCCGCAAGCGTGTAGGCGGTCGACAGCGGGTGCACGGCATCGATTTCGTTGCCGATGACAAGTGCCGGAATGTCGAGCGCGGCCGCGTCGCGTTCGGAAACGTCGGGTCCGTCGCTGGCGATGTCGGCCAGCACTCGCGCGAACGATTTGGCGTCGGGCCGGTCGAAATAGCCGAGCAGCGAGGAAAGATTGTCGGGCGCCTCGTGATAGAGACGCGACGCGGTCTCGGATTGCGCGAAGATCGTCCGCCCCTTGTCGGTCCCGTGTTCGAGGATGAGCTCGGCGACCTCGGCAATTGGCTCCATGTTTTGCGGCGCGGCGGAAAACATCCATGCCGGCCGCACCAGGATCAGGCCGGCGACGCGCCGCGGATGGCGGCAGGCGAGGCGTAGCGCTATCGCCGCGCCCATCGAGACGCCACCGGCGAAGAAGCGGTCGAGGCCGGCCTGGTCGGCAGCGGCCAGAACGTCATCGGTGAACATCTCGAATGAGAACGGCCGCCGCTCGCCAAGCCCGGAGCCACCATGGCCGCGGCATTCCAGCGTGATGCGGCGGAAGCCGGGAGGAAAAGTCTGCGCGCCCTGCGTCTCGCCGCCGCCCAGCCCGTGCTGGAACACAACTGCCGGGCCTTCGCCCGTGTCGGTGGCCAACAGCGTCGCGCCGTCGCGAGGAAGCGCAATCCGGCCCGACATCACACCAGCTCCCCGAGGAAACGGGCAACTCCGGGCGCTTCCTCGGCGGAGAGCCCGTGCGTCACCAGCGGCCCATCGAAGCCGACGGCCTTCAATCGGCCAATGAAGTCGGCGAAGTTCACCACGCCCTGTCCGGCTGTGGCAAAGCGACCATCGGCGAAACGATCCTTCGCGTGCGCAAGCGTGACATGACCTGCCGTGCGCTCGACCGCCTCGGCAACGATGGCGCGCGCTGCTTCCGGATCGGCCCGCTCGAATAGATTGGCGGGATCGAGCACGATGCGCAGCCGCTTAGAGCCCATCTCGGCGATCAGCCGCATCGCGTCGTCGGCCGAGGTGACGATATTGGCCTGCTCCGGCTCGATGCCGAGATCGACACCGTGGCGCTCGGCGAGCTGAAGCGCCTTTTCCATCTCGCGCGCCATGTCGGCCCAGGCCGAAGGATCGGCATTGTCGGGGTGGTGCGCCCACTGGTCGTCAGGATTGCGCGTTCCGGCACAGAGCGTGACGAGCGGGATCGAAAGCTTGGCCGCTGTCTCGATGATGATCGCGAGCCGCCGAAGTCCATCGTCGCGCACCCGGCTGTCCGGATGCGCCATGTTGTAGGTGCCCGACAGCGCAACGAGACCTATGCCTGAAGTCTTGGCGGCGGCATCGATGGCGTCGATCGCAGCATCCGGAACCGCGTCGGGCATCGACGGCAGGCCGGCGCAGGCTAGGTTGAACTGGGTGACCGCAAAGCCCGCATCGCGCACGGCGGCTAAAACGCCGGCCGGGTCGCTGCCCGGAAAGGTCTTGGCGAACACCCCGACCTGCATCAGACCGCTCCCGTCACGCTAGCGATCTCGACGCGCTCGCCGCTCTCGACTGAACGCGCGATCGCCACCATGGCTCGGATCGAGGCTAGCCCGTCCTCGACATTGGCGCCGCGCATCGGCTTGCCGTCGAGGACGGTCTCGGCAAGGCCTTCGAGCTGGCGGCGGAAGAAATGACCATCGGCGCCGAGCGGCTTGCGCGAGGTCGCGTCCTTCTCGTGGAAGATGTCGACCTCGCTCGCGCGGAAGTACCAGGGATTGAAGGTCTTCGCGATCACCGAGCCGTTCTCGCCATAGAGCTGAAAACCCTCGTGCCAGTCCATGCGCACGGCGACGGTGAGGTCGAGATGGCCGAGCGCGCCGTTGGCGAATTCGGCCTCGACGAACCAGCAATAGGCGCCGAAGCGTTCGTTAAGCCGTGCGCGCACAGCGGTGATCTCCCCACAAAGGAAACGCGCCGTGTCGACCAGATGCGAGCCATGCGCCAGCATGAAATATTGCCTGAGGTCCGCCTTCGGATTGCCGGACGGCTTCCGCGCCAGCTTGCTGGTAATAGGCAGCGGCTGCACGGCATCGGTGTTGGTGTAGCGGTGGGTGGAATCGCAATACCAGGCTTTTAGCGCCAGGATCTCGCCCATCTCGTCGCGGACGAAATCGCGCGCTGCTTCCAGCGCCGGATCGAAGCGCTTCATGTGCCCGACCTGCAGCACTTTGCCGGAGCGCTTGACCGCATCGGCGAGCTTCTGGCCTTCCTCGACCGAGACGCCGATCGGCTTTTCGCACAGCACATGCTTGCCGGCTTCCAGTGCCTTGATCGACATCGGCACGTGATAGGCATCCGACGTGGCGACGATCACCGCCTCGAGTTCAGGGTCGGCGAGCATCGCATCAAAGTCGCCATACATCTTCTGCGGCTCGTAGGTCGCGCCCATGCGTGCCAGCAGATCGGGCGCGGCGTCGCAGATCGCATAGAGGTCGGCGTTGCTCGCCTTCACGCAGGATTCCAGATGCGCGAACTGCGCGATCGGCCCGCAGCCGAGCACACCGACACGAAGGCGACCGTCTTTCTTGCGGATCATCGTCTCAGGCTCCGTAGCCGCGCATGGTCTGGCGGTTGGTCTTGACCGCGCTGGCCGGATCGGCGGCGGCGGTCTCGGACTCCTCCTCCAGCACCAGCCAGCCGTTGAAGTTGGGCGCGGCACTGGCGATCTCGATCACCTTCGCCGTGTCGCAGACACCCTTGCCGAGCATCGCCCAGGTGCCGTTCGCATCGACGTCCTTTAGGTGCACGTAGCGGATGCGGTCGCGGTAGGTGGTGAGCGTGTCGGCCATGTCCTTGTGGCCGCGCAGGATGTGGCCGGTGTCCGGCACCCAGCCGACCAGCGAAGCATCGAGCAGCCCAAAGATCCGGTCGTAGTCGGCGCGGTCGTAGAGCAGCGTGTTGTGGTGCGAGCTCGGATGCACCGCGACCTGGACGCCGGCCTCGCGACCGATCTCGCCGGCCTTGTTGTAGACCTCGGCGGCAATGGCGAACTTGTCGTCGCGCGGACCGTCCGACACGACGGTCGCCGAGCCCATCGACACCAGCGCACCGGGGAAGGCGGCGGCGAAGTCGATCCAGCGCCTGGCGGTCGCCAGGTCGGCGCCGATCTTGTCCTTGAGCGTGAAGCCGCTGTTCGAACCAAAGGCGAAGGAGACCAGCGTCAGGCCGGATGCCTTCAGCGCGGTAGCAAACTCCGCCGGCTTGCCGGCATAGCGGCCGATCATCGTGTCGGTGATCTCGATGCCGGCGTAGCCGCCATCGGCGATCGCTTTGAGCAGGTCGTCGGGGCCGCCGGCAAAACGGTCTCCGAGCATTTCCCAGGTGAAGGTCTGGCAGCCGACTTTGAGGTCTTTCACGTTCATCCTTTCATTCCTTGATTCCATCTGCGTAGGCCCTGCCAGCAGAGAAGGTCCAATCCATCGATTTCGATCCGCGGCCTAAACCATCAGTTCTCCGTGGGACGGACATCCTACTTGACCGAGCCCGCGGTCATGCCGGCGAGGAAGAACCTCTGGGCGACGAGGTAGATGAGCAGGAGCGGTAGCGAGCCGAGCACGCTCATCGCCATCATCTGGTTCCATTCGAAGGCGTGCTGCCCCATCAACAGCTGGATGCCGATCGGGACGGTGCGCATGGACGTTGACTTCGTCAGCGTCAGGGCAAAGAGAAATTCGTTCCAGCACAACAGGAAGGTGTAGACCGACGTCGCCACGATACCAGGCAGTGAAATCGGGACGATCACCCGCCAGAGTGCGGTCCAGCTGCTGCCACCGTCGACAGCCACCGCTTCATCGAGATCGCGGGGCAAGGTGTTCAGATATCCCGTCATCAGCAGGATCGCGTAGGGCAGCGTGAACACCAGGTAAGTCAGGATCAGTGCGACGTAGGTGTCGAAGATGCCATACGAGACGACAAGCCCGAAGAAGGGGATCAAAAGCGTGATCGGCGGGATCGTCTGTGTGCTGATGATGAGTGTGTTGAGACTGCCCTTGCCGCGGAAATTGAAACGGCTGAACCCATAGGCGGCCAGCAAGGCGATCAGCACCGTCAGCACGGTCACCGCTCCGGCCACGAAGTAGCTGTTGAAGAAGAAGCGCAGCTTTACCGGGTCGCCAAGGATGGCCGCATAGGCTTCCAGCGTGAAGGCCTTCGGCAGGACGGTTGGCGGCAGGGCAAAGATTTCGGTATTCGACTTGAACGAGCTGCTCAGCATCCAGTAGATCGGGAAGGCCGCGAAAAACAGCCCCGCGGCAAGCGCGACATGGAGCGCGACGGTGATCAGCCTGTCTTTCGGCGTGTGCCTTTTCCTCATGGTGACTACCGAGCCTTCTGATAGCGGATGTAGAACAGCGTCAGGCCGAGAGAGATCAGCAGGATGACCACGGCGCTCGCCGATGCCTGCGAAAGGTTGTAGCTCGAAAACGCCAGCTTATACGTGTAGGTGCTGAGGACCTCGGTCGAGTAGATCGGACCGCCGCCCGTCGTTATCCAGATCAACGGAAAGACCTGCATCGTCCAGATGAAATCCAGCAGCGAGATGCTGATGATGATCGGCATCAGCTGCGGGATGGTGATGAAGATCAGCTTTTGGTAGGCCTTCGCCCCGTCGATATCGGCGGCTTCGTAGAAATCCTTGGGAATGCCCTGCAAGCCTGCGAGCAGGCTGACCATGAAAAGCGGGTAGCCCGCCCAGATATTGGCGAATGTGACGGCGTGCAGCGCGGTCTCGGGCGAGGAGAACCACTCGACCTTGGAACCGATGATGCCCATCTGCATGAGCACGCTGTTGACGACACCGTTCGGCTCGAGCAGCAGGCGCCAGATCACCGCGATGATCACCGCGGTGAACAGCCAGGGCAGAATGTAGAGCACGCGCAGGACATTGCGCAGCGTCGGATTGATGCGGTCGCTGTTCAGCATGAGCGCGAAGACCATGCCGATGGTCATGTGGAAAACCACACTCATGCATGTGAAGTAGAGTGTGTGCCACAGCGAAGCCCAGAACACGGGATCGTTGAAGATCGCCTGGTAGTGTTTCAGTCCGGCAAAGGACGGGTCCCGACGCAGCACTGCGCTGTTCTGGAACGAATAGCCAATCACCGTCACCATCGGCAGCAGCATCAGCAGGCCGATTATGAGGAGCGAGGGCGACAGGTAGAGATAGGGTGCGACCGCTCGTTTCAGTCTATGGCGGGAGCGCTTCTGCCGGGTCATATGCCAACCTTGGGATACGCCTTCAAGAGAAGGGGCTTCGGAAACAGGTCCGTCTCACATTGCCGATCCGTTGTTACCGGGAGGCCCGAAGTCAGGCCCCCCGGTCGAAGATCGAAAACGAGGAAACAGGCCGATCAGAATTTCGCCATCCAGCCCTTTTGAGCGTTGGCCGCGGCCTGTTCCGGAGACTGCTCGCCGGTGAGCATCTTCTGGGCTTCCACGTCGAACTGGGTCATCAGGTCTTCCGCCACCGGCAGGCCCGTGAACTCATTGGCAAGATAACCGGTCTTGAAGATCTCGAAAGCCTTGCCGAAAGCCTTGTCGGAGGTCACGAAATCGGGCTTGGCGTTGACGTTGCCCGGGAAGGCGTTGGCCAGCGACACGAGCTTGGCGTTCACCTTTTCACTCATCAGATATTGGACGAGCTTCCAGGCTTCCTCCTGATGTTTCGAGCCCGCGGAGATGCCGATGCCCCAGGAGGCATAGGGAAGGCCGCGCTTGCCGTTGTAGTTCTCCACGACCGGGACCGGGATGAGGTCGAAGTTCAGCTTGGGATTGCGTTTGCGGATGAGGTTCACATGCGCGAGCGAGTCGATCATCATCCCGACCCGGTCGTTGACGAATTCCTCGACCTTTTCCTGTTCGGTCTTGGTGGCGATGCCGGGCGAGATGGTGCCCGCGTCGTTGAGCGATTTGAGGAAGGTGAGCATGTCCACCACCGGCTTGCCCTCGAGGGCCGGCTTGCCGTCAGCCATCATCGATTGACCCGAGGCCCAGACCCACGACATCATGTCGTTCTGGACGCCGGACGGCGTTTGCAGCGACAGGGGTAGCACCCAGCCATACTGGTTCTTGTCGGCCTGGGTCATCTTCTTGGCGGCTTCGAGAAACTCCGCGCGGGTCGACGGCAGCTTGGTGACGCCCGCCTGGGCGGCGAGGTCCAAATTCACGAAGACCGGATAGACGAACGAAGCCACGGGAAACATCACCGCCTTGCCGTCCACCTTGATGATATCCGCGACCTGGGTCTTGTCGAACCCGCTCGCATCCATCATCGGGTTCATGTCGGCCAGCGCATTCTGCGCGTTCAGATTGTTCACCCAGGCGCCGTCGAGACCGACGACGTCGCTAAGCGTTCCAGTTGCGGCACCAACCGAGATCTGGTCTCGCGTGGTCGCATAAGGGCCGCTGACCAGCGTCACCTTGATTCCGGGGTTTGCAGCCTCGAAGTCATTCATGATTGCCCTGAGCGAGCCGGCCGGCAATTCGGGCTCCCACCATTGGGTGAATTCCAGCGTCGTATCCGCCATGGCGCTGGTTGCACCGAGCAACCATGCGGCCGCGGCTATTTTCAGCATCGCGGGTTGTATCCGAAACATCATTTTCTCCTCCTTCTTAAGATCGACCGCACAATGCGGACGATCGCCTGGTTATTCAGAAGCCTTCTTGCGAGTATCTCTCGCAGGCGCCTCGCTCTCGCCTGCGGTCTGCTGCAGATCTTCAGATCGCCAGATGCGTCTCGGGATCGAAGAAATGGAACTTGCCATCATCCACGGCCAACCGGATTTCCGATCCGGAGTGGATGGCGCTGGCCGGCTCGAATCTCGCCACCGCGTTCGATGCCAGGCCAAAATCCTCCACCGCGTCCGGATCGCCGGAGTCCACCCGGACCGCATCGATGTTCAGGTGGACGATATGTTCAGAGCCGAGCTCTTCGATCGAAGTCACCTTTGCCGGTATCGTCTGATACTTGCGGCCGGATTCGAGGCTGCTGTCGTAAAGATCCTCCGGCCGTATGCCGAACACGATCTTGCGCCCCTCATAGGACCTCAGGGCCGGCCTGCCGACGAAAGCTGCATCCTGCAGCCGGATCGCGAAGTCGCGAAAAACGAGCTCGCCGCCCTTCAGGGTCGCTTCGAAGAGGTTCATCGACGGAGAACCGATGAAGCCGGCGACGAAGGCATTCACCGGCGCCTCGTACAGTCTCTTGGGTGTGTCGACCTGCTGCAGCACGCCGCCCTTCAAAACCGCGACCCTGTCGCCCATCGTCATCGCTTCGATTTGGTCGTGGGTCACGTATATGGTCGTGACGCCGAGCTGCTTTTGCAGGCTGGTGATTTCGGCGCGCATTTGAACACGCAGTTTTGCGTCCAGGTTGGAAAGGGGCTCGTCCATTAGAAAGGCGGCGGGCTCGCGCACCATAGCGCGGCCCATGGCAACCCGTTGGCGCTGTCCGCCTGAAAGGTTCGCGGGTTTGCTGTCCAGCAAAGACGTCAGCTGAAGGGTTTTGGCGATCTCGTCCACGCGCTTCTTGCGCTCGGCCTTCGGCTTGCCTGCCAGGCGCATCGAAAAGGCGATGTTTTCGAACACCGTCATATGCGGGTAGAGCGCGTAGCTCTGGAAGACCATCGCGATGTCGCGGTCCTTGGGCGGCATGTCGACGACGTCGACTCCGCCGATCCGAAGGCTGCCGCTGGTGATGTCCTCCAATCCCGCGATCATTCGCAACGCGGTGGATTTGCCGCATCCGGACGGCCCGACGAGAATCAAGAACTCGCCGTCCTCGACCGACAGGTTCAATTGGTCGATTGCGCGAAAATTGTTCCCGTAGGTTTTGCAGATATTCTCAAGAATGACTTCTGCCATATTCCTCCCTCCACAAGTGTAAGCCAATGATTTTTATGGCTTTCCTCGGCTTATGTTCACCTGCGAAATGTTCCCTCGGATCGTTTCAAGCTATGTTCCGGTATCGAGCTGCGCCTTTTTCAGTTCGACTGCCGATAGCGCGTTCGACGATGCCAGGAGTTCGGTGACCTGGTCGTCGGTCGGAAGCGCCTCGCGCCCGCCGCGCCCCGTTATCGAAAGGGCCGCCGCCGCGGCCGCGAATGCCACCCGGCCTGCGGTGCCGGCTCCGCGCGTCAACGCATGGGCATAGGCGCCATGAAAGCAGTCACCCGCGCCGGTCGAATCGACGACCACAACCCGGTGCGGGGGCAGGTGCCAGAGACCTGTCTCTTCACGCCCCCGGTAGTACACGCCCCTGCCACCATCGGTCAGAACCACGGCGGACCGCGACGGCAACCACAATGCGTCGAGCATTTCGGCGGGCGACCGGCACCCCGTGGCAGTCCGCGCAAAGCCGAGTGGCAGAATGAGATGGTCGCAGAGCGCGATCAGCCGCTCAGTGGCTGGGCCACTGCTCCATTCGATATCGCCGAGGATCGCAAGGCCGAGATCGCGAGCCCGGGCCACGACATCCAGCGACCGGATCGCGTAGCTATCGACGATCAGGACGGTCGCGCGGCTGAGGATATCGTCCGGAAAGTCCGGAGCAGTGCCCAGCATCGCATCGTCGTCATACGCGATGAACCGTTCGCCATCCGAGCCGACGGTGATCCGAGAGCGCACCGGGCGCGCATCCGGGTGGCGCGGCGCGAATGCGGTTTCAACACCACTCGCAACGAGATCGCACAGCACGGCGTCGTCAGCGGCACTGGCCAGCCATCCGACGAACCCGGCGGTTCCGCCGAGCCGCACGACGGCGGCCAGCGCCGTCGCGACATTTCCCCCGAAAGCGCGGGCACTTTGCAGGACCTTCCCCTTGCCCGCCGACAACGGCTGATCGACATAGACGATGTCGTCTATCGCAATAGCGCCGAAGCCGAGGATCGAGGGGACGGTGGGCATCGTTCAGGCACCCGCCTTCGCCAGAGCGTCTTGCGCCGAAAGGCCGTCATGGATGACGCCGCGAAAGGCAAGCGCTGCCTTCTGCGGATCGCCATGCCCCCAGAGATTGCGGCCGACCACGGCACCACGTGCGCCGGCACGGATGGCGTCCGCCGTCTGCTGAAGCGCGCCGACCAGCGTATCGGTCTTCGGACCACCCGCGATCACAACCGGCACCGGGCAGGTCCGGACGGTATCTCGGAACGACTCGAAATCGCCTGTGTAGCCGATCTTGATCACGTCGACGCCGGACTCGTAGCCGATGCGCGCCGCATAGGCGATCTCATCGGGGGTGAAGACGATTTTTGCGCCGTCGGTGAAATCGCGAGGGTAGATATGCGCCACCACAGGCATGCCGTAGCGGGCCGCCGCATTCACCGAATCGGTCAGCCAGCGAATGTATTTGCCCTCGGTCGCGCCGCGCACGGGAATGGCCACCGCCAACGCATCGGCCCCCGCGCGCACCGCATCCTCGGGCGTCGCGATCAACTCGCTGATGCGATCGTCCGGAGTGAAGCAGCCCGCCTGAATCACCAGGGAAGCCTTGCCTGCATATTGCGGCCACAGATGGCGCGCTGTGCCAGGCTGGATGCTGACGTAGTCAGGTTTGCCCGCCATGACGCGTGCGAGCGCGCCCGGCAGGTCGGCTAGGCCGCCTTTGCGCACGTCGCCATAGCCGACGAAGTGGTCGACCGCGCCGCCAAAAAGGTTCCCCGATGGATGTGAGAAGAGGCGCGCAAGCCGCACCTTGGTTCCTAGGCTCATGAGTTCAAAATTCCCCAATCGTTTGATTTCAAAATCCGGCTGCGTCAGCGTTTTCACATGCTCTATAAAAATTTTACGCGCGTCAAGAATTAAAATGTTGTATAGCGGCTTTCGACTGTGCTCCGTTGCTGGCACAAGGGTGCAGCCAGGCCATGACCGCGTTGGGAGGTACGATCGAAAATGCACGGAAAATCAAAGACAAAGCTCGGCATCGGCGTCATCGGATGCGGCAACATCTCGATGACCTATCTGCGCAACGCGGCTCTGTTCGGCGGGGTCGAGTTGCGCGCCTGTGCCGACATTTCAGCCGACATGGCCGCGCTCCGTGCCAAGGAATATGGCATCCGCGCGCTCGGCGTCGACGCGCTGCTGGCCGACCCGGACATCGACCTTGTCCTCAATTTGACGATACCGGCGGCGCATTTCGACATTTCGTTTTCGGCGCTGTCGGCCGGCAAGCACGTCTTCACCGAAAAGCCTCTGGCGACGTCCGCCGCCGATGGCCGCCGGCTGGTCGCCGAGGCGAGGGCGCGCAATGTTCTGCTCGGCTCGGCTCCCGACACGTTCCTTGGCGCCGCCGGACGGCGGGCGCGCCGCCTGATGGA
This sequence comes from Mesorhizobium silamurunense, assembly GCF_014843905.1. NCBI lineage: Bacteria > Pseudomonadati > Pseudomonadota > Alphaproteobacteria > Hyphomicrobiales > Phyllobacteriaceae > Mesorhizobium > Mesorhizobium silamurunense. The sequence continues at coordinate 124,203 of NZ_LPVS01000088.1, forward strand.
CGAGGGCGCGATCGGTCGCGCCGTGACCGGCACCGCCTTCATGATGGGACGCGGCATGGAGCACTGGCATCCCAACCCGCAATTCTACTATCAGCCCGGCGGCGGCCCGGTCTTCGACATGGGCCCTTACTACCTGACCATGCTGGTCAACCTGCTCGGCCCCGTCGCCCGCGTCATGGCGATGGCGACGCGCGGCCAGGAGGAGCGGCTGATCACCGCCGACGGTCCTTTCAAGAACACCAGCTTCAAGGTCGGCACGCCGACCAACATCCTGTCCCTGCTCGAATTCCGCTCTGGCGCCACCGTCACCTTCGGCGCCTCCTGGGATGTGTTCAAACACTCCAACCATCCGATCGAGCTGCACGGCACGGAAGGCTCGCTCAGGCTGCCCGATCCCGACACGTTCGGCGGCACCGTCTCGCTCTCGGCGCGCGGCGCCGACTGGAAGGATCTTGAGAGCGAGGGCGAGCTCTATGGCGCGCGCAACTGGCCCTATGCCGCGCCCGACCGTGCCAACTACCGCATGCTCGGCGTCGCCGACCTGGCACGGTCGCTGTCGGAAGGCAGGAAGCCCCGAGCCTCCGGCGATCTGGCGCTGCATGTTCTGGAAATCATGGAAGCGATCCTTGCCTCGGGCGAAAGCCGCGGGTCCGTTGCCGTCAATGGCACCGTCGACCAGCCGCCGCTTCTCAGCGAGGACGAAGCGGCAAGCCTGCTGGCCTGATCGAGAGGTTCGTCCATGACGACATCGCCGCTGACTGCAACACCGGCCCTGTTCGCGCTCGATCCGCAGGCGCGGCTGGTTCTCAACCTCGGTCGGCAAGCCGGCGCCCCGCCGTTCGAGGCTGCAACGCCGGAACAGGCACGCCGTGCCTATGAAGAGGGTCTTCCAAACCTGCAGGGCGAGCGCGAGCCGGTCGGCTCGATCAATGAGCGCACAATCGCCGGACCCAGAGGCCCACTGACGCTCAGGACTTATCGCGGGCAGGGCGCCCCTGATGCAGGTGCCCCGGCGCTGCTCTATCTGCATGGCGGTGGCTGGGTGATCGGCAATCTCGAATCGCATGACGAGATCTGCCGCTGGTTCGCCAACATCGCGGCGTGCGTCGTGGTCGCGCCCGATTACCGGCTGGCGCCTGAGCACAAATTCCCGGCTGCGGTCAAAGACTGCCGCGCCGTGCTGTCCTTCGTGCAGGATCACGCCGCCGATCTTGGCATCGACGCGAAACGCATCGCCGTCGCTGGCGATAGCGCCGGCGGCAACCTTGCCACCGTGCTCAGCCTGCTCGCGAGGGACGACCATATCCCGCTCGCCGCGCAGCTCCTGTTCTATCCCAACACCGATGCCGCCCAGACGGCGGACAGCTACCGCCGCTTCGCCGAGGGTTTCGGGCTGACCGCCACGACCATGGCCTGGTTTCGCGATCACTATATCCGCGACGCCGCCGACATCGGTGATTGGCGCGCCTCGCCGCTGAAGGCGGAAAGCCTTGCTGGTGTTGCTCCGGCCTTCATCGCCATCGCCGGCCACGACATCCTCGCCGACGAGGGAGAAGCCTATCTCGGGCGGCTCCAGGACGACGGCGTGCGGGTCGTGCTCAAGCACTGGCCGGGCCAGATCCACGGCTTCGTCTCGATAGGCCGCCACGGCCCGGCATCGCGGCAGGCGGTCGAGGCGGCGGTTGCCGCATGGCGTAAATTCGATCGCGCTTTCGCGAAAGATCAAGCCGACTGACGCATCACCAGCGTCGCGTCGAGATTGACCTTGGGCGCGACCGCCGTGCCGTCCTCGTTGAGCAGGGTGAGCAGCGTCTCGACGCTGCGGCCGGCCATAGCGGCAAAATCCTGCGCCATGGTGGTGAGACCAGGACAAGTGTAGCGGCTCAGCGGATGGTCGTCATGTGCCGCGACACGCAGGTCGCAATCCGCCTTGCGGCCGACCTTGATCCCCCGGGAGAAGGCGGCCGCCATCACGCCGAAGGCAAGACGGTCGTTGTTGCACAGGATGGTCTTGCCCGGCAGGCCGCCATTGCCGAGCATCCTCTCGGTCTGTTCGTAGCCGATCCGCTCGAAATCCCACGTGTAGTCCTTGGTGTTGCCGATGACGACGGGCTCATGCCCGAGCCGCTTCATCGAGGCGACATAGCTGGCCAGCCGTTCGGGCGAGTTGTGGTTGACATGCGGGATATCGAAATAGACCGGCGCGTCGCCGGAGCGGCAGAGGTACTCGACGATCGTCGCGACGCTCTGCGTGTTGTTGTTGCCGACAAAGGGCGTGCCGCCTTCGAGATAGGTGTCGAAATAGACGATCGGGATGGCCTGCGTCAGCTTCTCCAGCGTGCGGTGATCGGAGCGCCGCCCGAGCGGCGCGACGAGCGCGCCCGAGACCTTCAGCGACAGGATGGTGCGCGTCGCCTCGACTTCGAGCTCGGTCGAGCCGTGCGAGGAGATGACGATCGGCCAGTAGCCTTCGTCGCGCAGCCGAAGCTCGATGCGGCTGACCATTTCCGAATAGAACGGGTCGGTCACGGTCGGCACGACGATGCCGATGCTGCGGGTGCGCTTGCGGTTGAGGTTGCGGGCAAACAGGTTGGGCTGGTAGTCGGACGAACGCAGCGCCTCCTCGATGCGCTTTCTGGTCGCCGGCTTGACGCTGGTTGGATCGTCAAAATATTTCGAAAGCGTTGGTCTGGATACGCCGCAGGAACGGGCGAAATCCTCCATCGTCTTATGCGTCATCGCCATTCGAACCCTCGCGGCATGGACATCCAAACCCTTGGTCCCATGCGGCTGTCCCGGCACCTACATAGAGCGCGCCGGCGCGCAACTGCAAGGTGAAAGTTTACAGACAAGTTTTCAAGTTTCAACGCGTTATGAGAAATTATTGCATGCGTAAATTTTGTCCAGATGCATGTGCAGCTTGTTCCGGGGGGCGGCGCCTAGTAGACAGGCGTTGCCATATGCCGGGGCGCCGGCCATTCGGCGGTGATGCCGGGCTGCACCGGCCGCTCGAGATAGGTCGACAGCACCACATAGCTGCGCGTCGAGGTGACGCCGGGCGTCTCGTAAAGGCGCGCCAGCAGGCCTTCGAGCGCCCGCGTATCCTCGGTGCGCACCTTGAGCAGCATGCAGGTGTCGCCGGCCACAGTATGGATCTCCTCGACTTCGGGGTACTCGGAAACCGCCATCAGTTCCGGCGTCTTGCCCCAGCCCCTGGTGTCGATATGCACGAAGGCGAGCAGCGGCTTCTTCACCGCCCTGGGATCGATGATCGCCGCCGTGGCGCGGATGGCTCCGCTGCGCTTGAGGCGCTTCACCCGCTCATGCGCCGCCGGCGGCGACAGGCCGACGCGATCGCCGAGCTCGGCGTAGCTGATGGTCGCGTCGTCGACCAGGATGCCTAATATCTTTCGGTCGATAGGGTCGATATCGCGGGCGGGTTGCCTGTTCCGCTGAATGCCATCTGTTTCTTCATCCATATCGGAATTCCTCATTGATGCCGAATGAAATACGGCCATTGTGATCATATGTCGAACAGCGATCAATCAGCAATTCTGGTGGCGGCGCCCCGGCCGCCGATCCCGGCGCTCGCCTATCTCCTGACTGCGTGCATCGCCGTCATCGGCTCGAACTCGCTGGTTCTCGGGCCGATTGCGCCGGCCGTCGCGGCATCGTTCGGGGCGAGCGTGCCGGCGGTCATGACGGCGTCCGCCGCCTTCGGCCTCGGCACCTCGGCAAGCGCGCTTTTCCTTGCCCGCTACATCGACCGGATCGGCGCGCGCCGCATGCTGCAGGGCGCGCTGCTGCTGCTGGCAATAGCGCTGGTCGCCAGCGCGCTGGCGCCGACGGTGACGGCGCTGGTCGCGGCCCAGCTCGTCGCCGGCATTGCCGCCGGCATCGCCATGCCGGCGATCTATGCGAGCTCCGCGGCGATCGCGCCGCCTGGCCGCGAGAGTGGCACCATCGGCGTCGTGCTGACCGGCTGGACGCTCTCCATGGTGGCCGGCGTCTCGCTGTCGGCGGTGCTTGCCGACCTCATCCACTGGCGCGCCGTCTTCGCCGCCGTTGCACTTCTGGCTGCGGCAGCCGTCGCCGGGTTGGCTGTCAGTTCGCTGCGCGACATGACGAAAAACGGCCCTGCGCCTTCGCCGCTTGGCGCGCTCGCCGTGCCCGGCATCCTGCCGCTGCTGGTCGCCTGCGGCGCCTTCATGACCGCCTTCTACGGCGTCTACGGCTATCTAGGCGATCACCTTCACCAGGGCCTCGGCGAGCCGGTCAGCGCCAACGGCCTTGCGGCGGTCGCCTATGGCCTCGGCTTCGGCGCGGCAGCACTGCTCGACGGCGTCATCGACCGCCTCGGCGCGCGGTGGGTCATGCCGTTCGCCTATCTCCTGGTGGCTGCCGTCTATGTCGCCATGGCCCTGGCAAGCGGCGGCTTCGGTCCGCTGATGGCGACCATCGCCATCTGGGGCCTGGCCAACCATTTCGGGCTGAATGTCCTGGTCATGAGGCTGACCGCGCTCGACCCCGCGCGGCGCGGCACCATCATGGGCCTGAACAGCGCGGTCACCTATCTCGCCGTGACCGTCGGCACCGCGGGCTTCGGCCCGCTCTACACAAGCCTCGGCTTCGCCAATTGCGCCCTGATCGCCGCCTTGCTGATGCTGGTGGCGGCATCGGCCGCGGCATGGCGGCAAGCTAGTGCCGTGCAATAGGCTTGCGTCTGCGTTCGCTCCTTCGCTAAGGCTGGCCTCCGAACCGCACGGAGCCACGATGAAGACGACGCTCGAGATCACCGACGAGCCCCTACCGCAGGACCTCGCCCGTGTCGGCGAGGGCTTGACCGCTTTCAACGACCACGATGTCGGAGCCTCAGGCCGCAAGTCGCTGGCCGTTTTCGTTCGCGACGATGCCGGCGCGATCGTCGCCGGCATTTCCGGCTACACCGCCTGGGGCTGGCTCTACGTGCAATGGCTCTGGGTCGACGAAAAGCTGCGCGGCCGGCGCATCGCCGCCAGCATGCTGGACGCCGCCGAACGGGAAGCTCTGGCGCGCGGCTGCCAAGCCGCCTGGATCGACACTTTCAATCCGACCGCGGCCAAGGTCTATCAGCGCCAAGGCTACCAGCCGTTCGGCACGCTTCCCGACTTCCCAGTCGGCCGCAGCCGCATCTTCCTGCAGAAGAAGTTGCCTTAACCCGCGAGCTTTCCGCCGCGCATCGGCCGCGGCACCCCGGTGGTGCTCGGAAAGCTGATCGGCAGCCCGCGCAGCACGCGGACCGCCAGGAAGGCGAAGCACTCCGCTTCCACCGCGTCGCCCTTCCATCCGAGCGTCTCGGCCTGCACCACTTCGACGCCGGCGCGGCGGCCGAGCATCGCCATCATCGTCGGGTTGCGGCGGCCGCCGCCGCTCACCGCCAGCCGCTTCGGCCGGCGCGGCAACAGGTCGAGCGCCTTGCCGACCGCCGAGACCGTGAAAGCCGTCAACGTCGCCGCTCCGTCCTCCACGCCAAGCCCATCGGCCATCGCCGCCGTGAAGTCGAAGCGGTCGAGCGACTTCGGATAAGGTTTTGTCAGATAAGGATGCCGCAGCAGCCGCTCGAGCCTTGCCTCGTCGACGGTGCCCGCAGCCGCCAGCTTGCCGTCTCGGTCCATCTCGCCGAGACTCTTCGACTTGATGAAATCGTTGACCGGCGCATTGGCCGGTCCGGTGTCGAAGGCAACGATATTGTCCTTGCCGTCCCACCAGGTGATGTTGCCGACGCCGCCGAGGTTGAGCACGGCGGTGTCGCCGCTGGAGTCCGCCTCCTTGAGCAGCGCCGCGTGGTAGGCGGCGGCCAAAGGCGCGCCTTGCCCGCCGGCTGCCACGTCGGCCGAGCGGAAATCATAGGCGACCTTGGTGCCGAGAAGGGCCGCCATCAACTCGCCGTCGCCGAGCTGGCGGGTCCTGCCGATCCGTCCCGGCTGCGGGGCGCGGTGCAGCACCGTCTGGCCGTGGAAGCCGACGACGCCGATATCGGCCATGGTCAGCCCATAGCTTTCGACAAGATGCTTGACCGCGGCCGACTGCGCGCGCGTCAACGTTTCCTCGGCCTCACGGAAGATCGCTGGTTCCGGCCCATCAAAATTCCAGGCACGCGCCTGGCGCAGCGTCTCTTCCAGAAGCGTGCGGATCGATTGCGGGTAGGGGGCCAGAGTATAGGTGCCGAAGTCGGCGATGCGCTCGCCGTCGGTCTTGATCAGCGCCACGTCGATGTTGCCGTCAAGCACCGTGCCGGTCATCAGGCCGACGGCCCAGATTGGTTCCATGGTCGCTCCTCGAATCGCCGTTGGTTCACGTGTCGGACGGATCGGCCCGACAGGCAAGTCTTTAGCGGGTGCCAGGACCTCTCACCCTATACCGCCAGCTTTTTGCGTCGGACGCCGAAATTGGAGCAACGTCGTTCTTGCCTCTTGCCGCCGAAGGCGCGAGCCTGTGCGACCATCGGCATCGGCCGAACATCGAAGGACACAAGGAGGAACGAGATGGCAGCCAATGTCGCAGTGATCGCAGGTGCAGGGCAGGGCCTCAGCGCCTCGCTGGCGCGGCTCCTCGGCAAGGAAGGTTTTCGCGTCGTCCTTGCCGCCCGCAACATCGACAAGCTCGCCGCGCTGGTTCAGGAGACCGGCGCGCAGGCGGTGGAGACGGACGTGTCGGATGCCGCTTCCGTCGCACGGCTGTTCGAGGTCGCCGACAAGGCCGGCCCGCTCGAAATTGCCGTCTTCAATGCCAGTGGCCGCACGCGTGGCCCGATCGCCGAGCTCGATCCGGAGGCGGTCAAGCAGGCCCTGCTCGTCGGCGCCTATGGTGGCTTCCTCGTCGGCCAGCAGGCGGCGCGCCGGCTTCTTGCACGCGGTTCCGGCTCGATCCTGTTCACCGGCGCGACCGCAAGCCTCAAGGGGTTCTCGGGCTCGGCCGGTTTCGCCATGCCGAAATTCGGGCTCCGCGGGCTGGCGCAGTCGATGGCGCGTGAGCTTAGCCCGAAGAACATCCACGTCGCGCATTTCATCATTGACGGCCAGATCGAGCCGCCCGCACAGGCAGCCGACCCCGACCGTCCTGATCGTCGCCTTTCGCCCGACGCGATCGCCGAAACCGACCTCGCGATCCATCGCCAGCATCGCAGCGCCTGGAGCTTCGAGGTCGAGCTCAGGCCATGGGTCGAGACATTCTGACGGCGCCAAGTGTTCTCCCTGAATGGCATTATGAGCCGCAGACCGTTCATGCCATTTATTCGTCAAACCGCTTTATCCCTCGCAGAGTCAGTGTGTTCGTGGAGGCGTTCGCATCGCACCTTCGGAAACTCGGATAGATGAATAGAAAATCGTTCTTCCTGGCGCCTTCGACTAAGGGCCGTAGTTGGCTCGCACCAATTCGGCTATCAGAACAGGATATCGGCGGCGGGATATGAGCCCTGCCTTCGTGCAAGCAGCGAGTTTCAGGAGCGCGTCGACAGCGCGATCGCTCTCAAGGCCGGGTCGATCGCGGAAGCAGCTGCCGAGACCGAGCGCGCGCTTCATCTCGCGCAATTGGCCGGCGCCGACGCCGCCCTGCTCGGCTGCACCGAACTGTCGGTGGTGGCCGCCGGTCTCAATGACACGAACGGATTGATCGTCATCGACAGCAATGCGGCTTTGGCGCGGGCTTGTCTGACGCGATTGGGCTTTGGGACGCAGGAAGCCGGAGGCCTGTCGACCATGTCGCCGCTGCGGGAACACGATGGATTGCCCTGGCCCGCTGCGCAGCGGGCTTCATAGGCGCCGCAGCTTCGACCTTTCGCCACGCCGAATGTCTGCCCGACGGCGGCCGGCGTTCTCCAAGTCATAAAATCTTTGAGAGAATATTTTCCGCCTCCCGTTCGATAGGAAATGAGCTTCTTTGCCCAGCCGGGCAGCATTGGTGATGCTGGCATCAAGGCTTCGCACTCCGCCAGGCCGAAATGAATTCAGGATCGCAAGGAACGCATCATGTCCGACCTCGGCAACGCTTCAAAATCTCTCGTTACGTCAATCACCAGGCGCGCCGGACTTGCCGCGCTTCTCGCCGCGACATTCGCCGTCATCGGCCTCACTGCGCCCTCTCCGTCCTTCGCCGACGACAAGAAGGCGATCAAGGTCGGCATCATCAGCGGCGAGGATGAGGACGTCTGGCGGGTCGTCACCGCCGAAGCGGCCAAGAAAGGACTGACGATCGAGGCCGTCGTATTCAACGACTACACCCAGCCCAACGAGGCGCTGGAGCGTGGCGAGATCGACGCCAATGCCTTCCAGCACAAGCCCTATCTCGACAACCAGATCAAGACTCAAGGCTATCATATCGTCCCGGTCGGCTATACCGGTGTCTGGCCGATCGGCCTCTATTCGAAGAAGCACTCCAAGGTCGCCGACCTGCCGGAAGGCGCCGTCATCGGCCTGCCCAGCGATCCCTCCAACGAAGGCCGCGCGCTGCATGTGTTGGAGCATGAAGGCCTGATCAAGCTGAAGGACGGCACCGGCATCCTGGCGACGACCGCCGACATTGCCGAGAACCCGAAGAAGCTCGAGATCAAGGAGCTCGACGCCGGTATCGTCGGCCGCTCGGTCGACGATCTCGACGCCGCTGTTGTCAACACCGACTGGGCGCTGAAGAGCGGGCTTTCGCCGGAAAACCGCATCGCGCAGGAGCCGGTGGCCGACAATCCCTACCGCAACTTCATCGCCGTCAAGGCCGGCAGCGAGAACGAGCCCTGGGTGAAGACCCTGGTCGCCTCCTACCAGAACGAGACGGTGAAGGCCGAGTTCGACAAGGTCTACAAGGGCACCGGGATCAGCGCCTATTGATCGGCGCGTGGCTGGCGGGAACTGGCGGTCCGCTCCTGAGCGGACCGCCGTCGCGTTTGCGCGACGCAGAAACGGAAGTAGAGATGAACCAGCACGTCACGGCCGATATCGCTGATCCGGTCCACATCCAACCCAAGGGGTTGGAAGATGTTGTCCGCCTCGTCGATCTGAAGCGCCGCTTCGGCGCGACGGCGGCGCTAGACGGCGTCTCGCTCACGTTGCGGAAGGGCGAGGTCCTCGGCATCATCGGCCGCAGCGGGGCCGGCAAGTCGACGCTGATCCGCTGCCTGAACGGCCTTGAGCGGCCCGATTCCGGCGAGGTCTTCATCGAGGGCCGTGAAATCAGCGGTTTGAGCGAACGCGACTTGCAGCCGCTGCGCCGCCGCATCGGCATGGTCTTCCAGCACTTCAACCTTTTGTCGGCGAAGACCGTCGAGGAAAACGTCGCGCTGCCACTCAAGATCGAAGGCCGGCCGCGTGCCGAGCGCCTGGCGCGCGCGGCTGAGCTGCTGCAGCTTGTCGGCCTCTCGGAGAAAGCCAAGGCCTATCCGGCATCGCTGTCGGGCGGGCAGAAGCAGCGCGTCGGCATTGCCAGGGCGCTCGCCGCGCGACCGGCGCTGCTGCTTTCCGACGAGGCGACGTCGGCGCTCGATCCGGAGACGACGCGCTCGATCCTGGCGCTGCTCAAGGACATCAATTCCAGGCTCGGCCTCACCATCCTGCTCATCACTCACGAAATGGAGGTGATCCGCTCGATCGCCGACCGCGTGGCGGTGATTGATGCCGGGCGGATCGTCGAGGAGGGCGCCGTCTGGCAGGTCTTCGCCAATCCGAAATCCGAGATCACCCGCAGCCTGCTCGGCGCGATCCGGCCGCAACTGCCCCCCGAGATCGCCAGCCGGCTTGCTGCGGGCGAGGGCGCGGAAACGATCCTCAAGGTCGATGTGGCCGGTGAGGCGGCGCGCGGTCCGCTGCTCTCTGACCTGAGCGCCGGCGTGCCTGCGCCGTTCCGCCTCGTGCATGGCGGTGTCGATCATGTCCAGGGACAGCCCATCGGAACGCTGTTCCTCGCCGTCTCCGGCGCCGACGCCGCGCTCCTCGCACAGACAATCGCATTACTGAAAGACCGCGGCGCGCGGGTGGAGGTCCTTGGCAATGTCGCCCGTCCTGTTTGAACTCCTGCTCCGCTCGATCTGGGAGACCGTGCTGATGACCGGCGCTTCCGGCCTCATCTCGCTGGTCTTCGGCTTGCCGCTTGGGCTGGCGCTGGTCGCCACTGATCGCGGCGGCATCGCCGAAAACCTCTGGGTGAACCGCATCCTCGGCGCTGTCATCAACGGCTTCCGTTCGGTCCCCTTCATCATCCTGTTGGTGGCGCTGATCCCGGTGACGCGGCTGATCGTCGGCACCTCGATCGGCACCTGGGCGGCGATCGTGCCGCTGTCGATCGCGGCCACGCCCTACTATGCCCGCATCGCCGAAGTGTCGCTGCGCGAGGTGGATCACGGCCTGATCGAAGCGGCGCGTGCGATGGGCGGCAACCGTTGGACGATCGTCCGCGAGGTGCTGGTGCCGGAGGCGCTGCCCGGCATCGTCGCCGGCTTCACGGTGACGCTGGTGACGCTGGTCGGCGCCTCCGCGATGGCCGGCGCCATCGGCGCAGGCGGACTTGGCGATCTCGCCATCCGCTATGGCTACCAGCGTTTTGAGACCAGCGTCATGATCGCCGTGGTCATTGTCCTGATCGTGCTGGTCTGCGGCATCCAGTGGATCGGCGACCGGCTGGTGGCGCGGCTGGATCATCGCGGATGAGCGACGCGCAGCAAGCGGTGGTCGCATCGAACGTTATTTGCCGCAAAGCCCGTGAATTGAGCGCCGGCTTGCTCCGTTCGCAATGAGATTGGTTGGTGCGTTTCTTTACCCGCAATGCCGCGCATGTCATCGTGCGACGGGGCGCCAATTGCCGCAAGAGGAGCCAGTCCATGGCCAGAATAATTCCGGTGCTCGATCTCGATCGCTTGGAACAGGGCGCGTCGGAACGTCGGACTTTCCTGTTTGATCTGCGAACGGCCGCCCGCGATGTCGGCTTCTTCTATCTCAGCGGCCACGGCATAACCCAGCCGGACACCGACGCGGTGCTCAATGCCGCGCGACACTTCTTTGCCTTGCCGGAATCCGACAAGCTTGGCATTGAGATGGTGAAGTCGCCGCAGTTCCGCGGCTATACGCGCGCCGGCGGGGAACTCACCAGGGGCAAGGCCGACTGGCGCGAGCAGCTCGACATCGGCGTCGAGCGTGCGACCATTTCGCAAGGACCGGGCGTGCCGGCCTGGACGCGGCTGCAGGGACCGAACCAATGGCCGGCGGCGCTGCCTGAATTGAAGCCGGCGCTGCTTGCCTGGCAGGCCAAGGTGACCGATGTGGCGATCCGCCTGCTCAAGGCTTTCGCCCTGTCGCTCGACCAGCCCGAAGACGCCTTCGATCCGATCTATCGCGGCGAGCCCAACCACCGCATGAAGATCGTGCGCTATCCCGGCCGTGACGCAACCGGCGACGACCAGGGCGTCGGCGCGCACAAGGATGGCGGTTTCCTGACCCTGCTGCTGCAGGACGAGAACAAGGGGCTGCAGGTCGAATATGACGGTAGCTGGGTGGATGTGGATCCGATCCCGCGAACGCTGGTGGTCAATATCGGCGAGCTGCTGGAATTGGCCTCGGACGGCTATCTGAGAGCAACGGTGCATCGCGTCGTCACGCCTCCGGCCGGCGTCGGGCGGATTTCGGTTCCCTTCTTCTTCAGCGCCCGCCTCGACGCGACGATTCCGCTGCTGGACTTGCCGGAGGAGCTGGCGGCCGAGGCGCGAGGCCCGGCCAGCGATCCCGACAATCCGCTGTTCCGCAACGTCGGAACCAATGTGCTGAAGAGCCGGCTGAGGTCCCATCCCGACGTGGCGCGGCGGCACTATGCCGACCTGTTGGAAAGGGCAGCGGCGGCTGGCTGAGCTTTGCCGCCGCCCGGGCGATATTTTTTCGCGTTTTGGCCAGTTTTTGGAATTCTATTCGTCGCAAACCGGCCGGCCAAGGCCCAAATAACGGGTGTTGTCCGGTGTTTTCCTCCCATTGCGCCGGACGATGTTCCCCTCTGAAGGTTATCACCTTCATTCTTGGCCGGGCCGCTTTCGAGCCCGGCCTTTTTCTTTTCCAAGCAATTCCAGGAAAAGTGCGAAACGGTTTTCCGTCCGGACGACGTCCTTACCCGTGATCGCGCCGTAGCGTGTCTTGCCGCCGGCGGTGAAGGTGGCGTCTGGGGAGATATCCGGCAGGACTGAGGGGCGCGACGGAACGCGATCATCGAACAGAATTATTACGGCGCGATGATCGGCGGGGCTGCTGGGTCGGACTGGCGCGGCGTCGGTATCGTTGATCGGTTAATATATGAGTTACATCTTTGCGACCGAATGTCAGGCGTCGTTCTCTATGCGGATGCAGCTTCCGGGGGTAGTGGAATTGCCGCTCTCGGCAAAACCGCAGATACAGCTACGATCCGAGCGTTAAAATTTGCCGCAGGTTGTATTGGTTGGATTTTCGGAGACCTGAATTGCTACCGCCCAACACCCGCCGTTCTTTGCCGATGGCTCTTCTGCGTGCCCGAGAAATGATCATGGCGCATTTTCGGCCGATGCTTGCCCGCCACGACATCACTGAGCAGCAATGGCGCGTGCTCCGCGTGTTAGCCGAAACAGGACCGCTGGAAGCGACCGAGCTCGCCAACCGCGCCTCGATCCTGCCACCCAGCCTCACTCGCATCATCAGGGCGATGGAGGAGCGGGAGTTCATCATCCGCAACAAGGTCAAGGACGATGGCCGCCGCGCGCTGCTCGCCATCAGCCTCGCCGGTGTGGCGCTAATCGAGGAACTGGCACCTGAGCGCGCCGCCATCTACGACGCGATCGAAAAGCGCTACGGCGCCGAGCAGTACGAGCACTTGCTCGACATGCTGGAGAGCCTGATCCGGTCGGAGACGCCATCCGAGTAGGCTGGCCGGCGGAGACCGGGCTTCTCGATCATCGGCAGGCGACGACGACCTGGTGGCTCGCGCCGCTGTTTCGGCAGCGCTACCTGCTGTGCTGCTCGATGAATTCCGGATGCTGATGCCGACGGATATAGGCGTGACGGCAGGCGCCGCGATGGGGCATCTCGATCTGGCGCCGTGGCTGATACGCAAGGCCAGCCCCGAGCTGGCCTGCCATTCGACATGAGGAGTGCATAAGAACCCACTTCCAATGTATCAGTGCATGGCCAGGTGTTTTCATCGTTTGGACGGAATCAACGACCCGGTTACGTCAAACCAAATGCGCGCTGAAACGACACCGGAGCGGGACGCGTTACGGCGGGAAAGCGAGCTGAGATGGAGCATCAATCATCAATGTCGCCCGGTGACTCGCCGCGTCGGCGCACCAGCTTCCTGCGCACTTTGGGACCCGGCCTCATCACCGGCGCGGCGGACGACGATCCCAGTGGAATCGCCACCTACAGCCAGGTTGGCGCGCAATTCGGCTATACCCTCTGCTGGACAATACCCTTCAGCTATCCCCTCCTGGTCGTGATCCAGGGGATCAGTGCGGGCATCGGCGCCGTGACCGGTCAGGGCATCGCGCAGAACCTGCGGCGACACTATCCGCCGTGGGTGATGCGTTTTGCCGTTCTCCTGTTGCTCGTCGCCAACTTCATCAACATCGGCGCCGATCTGGCGGCGATGGGGGCGGCGTTGCAGCTTCTCGTCGGTGGTTCTCAGTTCCTCTACGCCGCCGCCTTCGGATTGCTCTGCGCCGGTCTTGAGATCTTCGTGGCCTACAAGCGCTATGTGACCATTCTGAAGTGGCTAACCCTCTCGCTGTTTGCATATGTCGCGGTGGTTTTGGCCGTGGACGTGCCGTGGGCAGTGGCGCTGCACGGCGCACTCATTCCGCAATTCGCCTTGGATCGCGACCATGCCATGGCCCTGGTGGCTGTTCTCGGCACGACGATCAGCCCCTACCTCTTCTTCTGGCAAGCCGGTGAGGAAGTGGAGGAACTGCATCGTCGCCACCTTGTACGGCTCAGCACCCATCCGCGTACGGCAGGTGCCGAGCTTGCACGCATTCGAACGGATACGCTTTTTGGCATGACATTCTCCCATCTCATCGCTCTCTTCATCATCATCGCCACCGCAGCCACGCTCCACGCCAGCGGCACGACGCAGATCGAGACTTCAGCGCAGGCGGCAGAGGCGCTCCGGCCGATTGCCGGCGAAGTTACCTTCGCTGTTTTCGCCGCCGGCATCATCGGTACCGGCATGCTGGCCGTTCCGGTTCTTGCCGGCTCGGCTGCCTATGCCGTGGCGGAGATGTTCCGCTGGCCGGAGGGGCTGGATCGGCAGCCCCGTGAGGCCAAGGCGTTCTATGCAACGATTACCGCAGCGACCCTCGGCAGTGTTGTAGTTAGTTTTACCGCTCTCGATCCAATCCGCGCGCTCTACTGGACAGCGGTCATCAATGGCATACTTGCGGTCCCGCTGATGGCAATCATGGTGATGATGGCCAGTAGCCCGCGCGTCATGGGAAGGCTCACCGCGCCGCGGTGGATGGTCGTGGTCGGATGGCTCGCGGTCCTGATCATGGCCTTGGCCACGATCGGGTTCTTCGTGCTCTAACCTAATGCATGTCGCCCAGAAGTGTGCAGCGGTTCTGGGGCAACGACATGCATCAAACAAAGACTTAAAGCGCGTCGACTGAATCCGTTTCAGCGCGACGCGCTTTAGGTCGCAGCGAAAAGCGGTTCGTGGAGACCGTTCCATGCGCTATAATACAGCCAATTGCTGTCATATTCGCGAGAACGGGCATCAAGTCGAGCTGCTGGATAGCGCAGCGCTCGCATCCGATTTGAAGCTCGGACACTTCGACGCGTTCGTCATTGCCGCGTCGGTCCACCAGGAGCACCATCAGGAAACCGTCACGAACTTCGTATTTGCCCATCACGAACCGCTGAACACCAAACCTTCGGCCCTCATATCCGTCAGTCTGTCGGCGGCGCTGGAAGACCAAAAGACAGAGGCTCAAAAATACGTGGATCGCTTCGTCTCCGTGACAGGGTGGCAACCACGCATGACGCTCCTCCTCGGGGGTGCTTTGCGCTTCACCAAGTACGATTACTTTCAGGAGCAGTTCGTCAAATTCGTCGTCATGAAGAGCGGCGGTCCGAGCCTGGAGCGCGATCACGAATTCACTGACTGGAACGCACTCGCTAGCTTCACTGATCGATTTCTTGAGACGGCCGGCTAAACAAGGAGGTGCCTGAGTCCGGCGAAGCTTGCATCGGCCCACCCCTTGGCCGTCCTTGCCGGCGTGGCGCATGGAACAGTAGCCCCCGCGAGCGATCGCGAATTTCAGTGCAGGAAGTCCGTTTACGCGGGCATCGAGATGCACAGAGTGAAGCTCGCTCTTTCACCAGGGGAGTCCCGTGATCATCAGTGAGATGAATGCCCAAGAATGCAGGACGCACCTGGCCGCGAGCAGGGTCGGGCACCTCGCTTGCGTAAGAAACGGGATGCCGTACGTCGTGCCAATCAGCTTCGTTTACGAGAACAGCCACATCTACAGCTTCTCCCTGATTGGTCGGAAGGTCTGGGCGATGCGAGGACATCCTCAGGTTTGCTTCGAAGTCGACGAGATTCGCAGCCCTCGCAGTCGGTGGAGTGTCATTGCCTTCGGTCGCTACGAAGAACTCTCCGAGGCGGGCCTCCGGCAGAATGAGCGCGACCATGCATGGTCGCTGTTGCAGAAGGCGCGCCCCAATTGGTGGGAACCTGGCGGCGAGACGCCTCACTCAGAGGACAAGGTGGCCAGTCCGCCTCATCTCTTTTTCCGCATCAACATCGAAAAGATCTCTGGCCGTCGTGCGCTCGTCTGACCGGCCCCGGTCTTCATCGCCGGCGTCGCCGGCAGCCCCTATGCCGACCTGCGCTGACGCGCGGCGGCGCTTGGTGGCTAGGACATCATCTTCGGGAGTCCCGCCGCAAGCGCATCGACCGCCAGCCGCACTTTCAGCGGCAGATGCGGCGTCTGCAGCCAGAGCGCGTGGCAGTCGTAGAGATAGTCCGGCTGGTCTGGCAGCAGGCGGACTAGCGCGCCTTCCTCGACGCGCCGACGAACCAGCCAATACGGGAGCCAGGCGAGACCCATGCCCTCGGTCGCCGCGCCGGCGATGGCGTCGAGGTCGTCGAGCCGCAGCCGGCCGGCCGGGGCGATCTCCGTGATAGAGCCGTCGTCGCGCGGGAACAGCCATGGCTGCAGCGCCAGGCCGAGCCTGCGGTAGATGATCGCCTGATGGCTGGCGATATCTTCGAGCCAAAGCGGTCGGCCGAACCTCTCGATATAGGCGGGCGAAGCGCAAACGATCATGCGCTGGCGCACGATACGGCGCGCGATGACGCCGGCCCTGTCATCCAGTGCTCCCGTGCGGATCGCGAGGTCAAAATCGTCCTCGACGAGGTCGGCGAAACGATCGCTGAGCGACAGGTCCAACTCCAGCGTCGGATGGCGCCGGGCAAGATCGAGGAGGACCGGCGTCACGCAGTGCCTGCCGAAATGCGCCGGCATCGTCACGCGCAGTTTTCCGCGCGGCTCGGACAATTGGTCAGCCGCCAGCGCATCCGCGGCTTCGGCCTCCGCCAGCACGATCCTGCAGCGCTCGTAATAGGCACGCCCGAAATCGGTCAGGCTCTGCCGGCGCGTCGTGCGGTTGAGAAGGCGCACCCCCAGGCGCTCCTCGAGGAAGCGGACATGCTTGCCGACCATCGGCCCCGACAGGTCGAGCGCCGCCCCAGCGGCCGCGAACGAGCCGAGATCGACCGCCTTGACGAACACTTCCATGCTTTCGAGGCGATCCATATTCAAAACCAATCGTTTCGACTGTTCTGCCTGCAGCCGGATTTATCCCTCTGTTGCACGTCTGCATAGTCCATTCCGTCAATTGGATTTGGAGTTGCATGGATGGCAAGGGTTGTTCGCTTTCACGCTTACGGCGCTCCGGAGGTGCTGCGCATCGAGGATGTCGAGGTGCCTCCGCCGGGTCCGGGCGAGGTGCGGATACGGGTCAAAGCGCTGGGCTTGAACCGCGCCGAAGCCTCGATGCGCAAGGGCGGCTATATCGAGACGCCGACGCTGCCATCGGGCCTCGGTCTCGAGGCGGCGGGCATCGTCGAGTCGGTCGGCGACGGCGTCGACGCAGTCGCATTGGGCGATGCCGTCAGCATCATCCCGCCGCGCTCGATGGCGCGCTGGCCGGCCTACGGCGAGTTCGTCACCTTCCCGGCCGAGCTCGTCGTCAAGCATCCGCCGTCGCTCGGCTTTGAAGCGGCCGCCGCGACATGGATGCAGTATCTCACCGCCTATGGGGCGCTGGTCGACATTACCCGTCTCGGCCGCGGCGAGCCTGTCGTCATCACCGCCGCGTCGAGCAGCGTCGGCCTCGCCGCTATCCAGATCGCCAAAATGATCGGCGCCGTGCCGATTGCCGTGACGCGGACATCGGCCAAGACAACGGCGCTGCTCGATGCCGGCACCGCTTATGTCGTGACCTCGCAGGAGGAGGATCTCGAAGCACGGCTGAGGGAGATCGCGCCCGAGGGCGTGCGCGTCGTCCTCGACGCGGTCGGCGGCCCGATCTTCACGCCGCTGGCGGCGGCAATGTCACGCGGCGGCATCCTCCTCGAATATGGCGGCCTCAGCTCCGAGCCGACGCCGTTCCCGCTCCTCGATGTGCTGGCCAAGACGCTGACGCTGCGCGGCTATCTCGTCCACGAAATCACCGGCGATCCGGTGCGACTGGAAGCCGCCAAGGCCTTCGTTCTCGACGGCCTCGCATCGGGCGCGCTGAAGCCGGTGATCGCCAGAACCTTTCCGTTCGACAGGATTGTCGAGGCGCACCGCTTCCTCGAATCCGGCGAGCAGTTCGGCAAGGTCGTGGTGACGGTTTGAAGCCTGCGGTCAAAGAAAACGAGCTGAGCTGTCGGGAGCCGCGCCGGTCGTTCGTCCTCTGGATGCAAAGCGCAAGAACTGAATAGCTGGAAGAGATCGTTGCAATCATGCACATCAGTCTCGCCGGCATCATGCAATCACTCGGAGCCCGCCAATGACCCCCACCATCACAGCGTTTCAACGGTCGCCCGATGGCGGCAGGGGCCAGGCACGCGACATGCGCGTGCGCTGGGCGCTCGAGGAAGTCGGCCAGCCTTACGACGTTCGTCTTGTTTCGTTCAGCGCGATGAAGCAACCCGCGCATCTCGCGGTTAATCCGTTCGGCCAGATTCCGACTTATGAGGAAGGCGATCTCTGCCTGTTCGAGTCGGGATCGATCGTGTTCCACATCGCGGAGCGCCACGCCGGGCTGCTGCCTGAGGACGCAAACGCCCGGTCGCGCGCCATCACCTGGATGTTCGCTGCCCTCAACACAATGGAGCCGCCGATCCTGGAACTCGTGACCGCCGTTATCCTCGAGCGCGACGCGCCGTGGCACGCTGCGTGCCTGCCCCTCGTCGAGGATCGCATACGCAAACGGCTGGCCGAACTCTCCCGCTGCCTGGGCGATTCCGACTGGCTCGACGGCGCGTTCAGCGCCGGTGACCTGATCATGGTCGCAGTGCTGCGCAGGCTGAACAGGTCAGGGCTGCTGGACGAATTCCCGAACCTCGCCGCCTACGTCGCCCGCGGCGAAGCGAGGCCGGCGTTCAGGCGCGCTTTCGATGCTCAATTGGCGGTTGCCGCCGCCGCGGCAGCCGGGTGATGAGGCTCGCCGCAGTCGCTCGCTTGCGCAAAAATTTAAAACGTTTGCAATTTTGCAAAAGGTGATTACAAACGTTTCAACTTTGCGCTCGGGAGGAACGATTGCCGGCTCGTGTCACCACGCTGAAGGAGCTTGCCGCGAGCCTCGGCCTGTCTATCACGACGGTGTCGCGGGCGCTTGCCGGCCATCAGCAGATCGCGCCGAAGACGCGCGAGCGTGTCGCCAAGGCAGCGCGCCAGGCCGGCTATGTTCCCAACACCGCGGCGCGCGCGCTGGTTTCCGGCCGCAGCGGCTTCGTCGGCCTTGTGCTGCCGATCCGCGGTCCCAACCTGGTCGATTCCTTCCTCGGCGAGTTCGTCACCGGGCTCGGCGAGGGGCTGGTGTCTCATGGCGCCGACCTGATCCTCGCCACCGCGGCGCAGGACCAGGCAGAACTTGACGTGCTGCGCCATGTCGTCGAATCCGGGCGTGCCGACGGCGTCGTCGTCACGCGCATCGCCGAGGTCGACGAGCGCCTCGCCTACCTGCGCCGGCGCGGCTTTCCCTTCGTCGCCCATGGCCGGCTGCTCGACAGCGACTTTGCCTACAACTGGCTCGACACCGACGGTGCGCACGCCTTCGGCGAAGCCTTCGACATGCTCTACGATCTCGGCCACCGCCATTTCGGCCTGGTCACGATTTCCGAGCCGATGACCTTCAGGCATCTCAGGCAGGACGGTCTCGCTGCTGCCATCAGTCGCCGTGGCGACCCGTCTGTGCGACTCGATGTGGCGACTGCGCCGCGCTTCGACCGCGGCGCCCGCATTCAGGCCGTCAACCGGATGCTGCAGGGGCCGGACCGGCCGACGGCCATCGTCGCTCTGTTCGACGAGCTGGCGCTGACGGTTATGGAAGAGGCGGCCCGCGCCGGCCTTACCGTGCCGCGCGACCTCTCCGTCATCGGCTTCGACAACATCGTCGCCTCGGCCTATGCGCCGCCTGGCCTCACCACATTCGATGCCTCGATCCGCCAGTGCGCGCGCGAGATCGCCGACATGCTGCTCACCGTCATCGCCGACAAGCCCGCCGAGCCGCTGACGCGGCTGATCCGGCCGACACTGGTGCCGCGGGCAAGCCATGGACCCGCACCAAGGAAAACAAGCTGACGCCGCGATGACGGCGCCCCACCCAGGGAGGAAGAACACGATGAATACGTTGAAGAAACTGGCCGGCGCCGCGCTGGCGCTGTCGCTTGCCGCGGGCAGCGTGCACGCCCAGCAGGTTTTGTTCTGGTCGACACAGGCGCGCCCGGTCGAGGAAACGCAGAAGATGCGCGACCAGGTGCTGAAGGGCTTCGACGGCCCGGTCGATTACCAGGTCGCCGAGGACGGCCCCTGGCTCACCCGCCTGCAGGCCGAATTGCAGGCCGGCTCCGGCACGATCGGCGTGCTTGGCGGCCTGCACGGCGACTTCTCCACCGTCGGCGCCAACCTTGTCGATCTGTCCGCTGTCGATATCGGCCAGGTCAAGGTCAACGAGGTCTATAAGAAGCTCGGCATGCTCGGCACCGGCGGGCAGAAATACCTGCCCTGGATGCAGGCCACCTTCCTGATGGCGGCCAACAAGCAGGCGCTGCAATATCTGCCGGCGGGCGTCGACCTCAATAAAATCACCTATGATCAGCTGATCGAATGGGCGAAGAACATCGCCGAAAAGACCGGCTCGCCTAAGCTCGGCTTCCCGGCCGGCCCCAAGGGGCTGAAACACCGCTTCTTCGAGGGCTTCCTCTACCCGTCCTATACCGGTTCGATGGTGACGAAGTTCCGCTCGCCCGAAGCCGAGACGGCCTGGAACAAGTTCAAGGAGCTGTGGCAGTACACTAACCCCAACTCGACCAACTACGCCTTCATGCAGGAGCCGCTCCTGACAGGCGAGGTCTGGATCGCCTTCGACCATGTCGCGCGGCTCGCCGATGCCTTCAACCAGAAGCCCGACGACTTCGTCGCCTTCCCGGCGCCGGCCGGACCCGCCGGCCGCGGCTTCATGCCGGTAGTGGCCGGCGTCGCCATCCCGAAGACGTCGCCGGATGTGGACAAGGCCAAGGCGCTGGTCGCCTATATGCTGAAGCCGGATACGCAGATCGCGACGTTGAGGGCGACCAATTTCTTTCCTGTGATCGACGTCAAGCTGCCTGACGACATGCCGGCCTCGGTGAAAGCCTTCAGCCCGGCGATCGCCGCCATGACAAGCGCGCCCGATGCGCTGCCGGCGCTGCTGCCGATGGGGCTCGGCGATCTCGGCGGCAAGTTCAACCAGATCTACAGCGACAGCTTCGAGCGCATCGTGCTCGGCGGCGAGGACGTGCACGGCGTGCTCGAAGAGCAGGCGGCTGCGCTCAAGGCGATCATCGACCAAGCCAAGGCGCCATGCTGGGCTCCCGACAAGCCGTCTGAAGGCGCTTGCCCGGTGGAATAGATCGTCAACGAGGATCCTCCCGAGGGGGCGCCCGGAGCTTGTTGCGCTCCGGGCGCCCAGACCGCAGCACAGCACAAAGGACAAGCACCATGAACGGCAAGGCTCTGCCCTATCTGCTGCTGATGCCGGCGACCTTGTTCCTGTGCGTCTTCTTCCTCTACCCGTTCGCTCTCGTCGCCTTCGAGGCGTTCACCCGCGACGGCGCCTTCACGCTCGACAATTTTCGCACCATGGCGGGCAGCTGGAAGTTCCCGGCCACGGTGCGCAACACGCTGCTGCTTGCGGCAATCGTGGTGCCGATCCAACTCGCCATGGCGCTCTTGATGGCGAGCGTCGTGTCGCGGCTGGAGACCGGGCGCAGTGCTGCACTCTACATCTTCGCCATTCCGCTCGGTATTTCCGACCTTGCCGCCGGCCTGATCTGGCTTGCGATCTTCGACCAGTCCGGTTTCCTCAACACGCTGCTTTCAGACCTCGGCATCGTCGACCGGCCGATCATGTTCCTCGGCTATCAGAGCAAGCTCTCCATCTTCATCGCCGTGGTGCTGGCGGAGATCTGGCGCGCCACCGCGATCATGATGGTCATCCTCGTCGCCGGCATGGGGCTCATCCCTAGGGAGTATCACGAGGCGGCGGAGGTCTTCGGCGCGAGCCCGTGGAAACGCTTCGTCCGCATCACGCTTCCGCTGCTTCGCCCCTCGCTGCAGACGGCGATCATCCTGCGCGTCATCCTCGCCTTCGAGGTCTTCGCGGTGGTCGCCGCCCTTGGCGGCACCAATCTGCCGGTGCTGATGGGCGAGACCTTCAACTGGCAGTTCACATTGCAGGACCGCAATGTCGCCGCCGCCTCGGCGCTGCTTATCCTCGCCATCTCGATCGGCTTCACGCTGCTCTTCCTCAGGGTTCTGCGCGTGCCCCGGGAGGCGCGGATATGACAGGCACGCATATGAGCGCCATTGCCGAAGCGCCTGCCGCCGCCGCAACCGCCGATGCACGCAAGGCCGGCGACTGGCTGCTCGTCGCCACCGCTATCCTGCTTTGCGTCTGGGTGCTGCTGCCGATCTATCTCCTGATCGTCAACGCGCTGTCGTCGCCCCAAGAGGTGACCGCCTTTCCCAAGCGCTTCTTCCCGTCCTTCGATATCGGCAGCCTCACCTTCTTCATCAATTTCGCCGGTGTCGCCAGAGCGTTGTGGAACTCGGTCCTCGTCGCCACGCTGACGATGATCCTTTCAATCGGCTTCGGCGCTCCGGCCGGCTACGCGCTGTCGCGCTTCGATTTCCCGGGCAAGGAAACCTTCCGATTCCTGGTGCTGATGACGCGCGCCTTCCCGCTTCCGCTTTTGGCTTTGCCGCTGGCTGTGATGTTCATCCGCACCGGACTCGACGACACCGCGATCGGCCTGGCGCTGGTCCACACCACGCTCGCGCTGCCCTTTGCCGTGCTGATCACCTTCTCGCTGTTCTCCGGCATCCCGGTCGAGCTCGAGGAGGCGGCCTGGACGCTCGGCTGCACGCGATGGCAGGCCTTTCGCAAGGTGATCCTGCCGCTGGCCCTGCCTGGCATCGCCGCCTCCGCCGTCTTCGCCTTCACTATCTCCTGGAACGAAGTGTTCGCCGCCGCCGTGCTCACCATCGAGAACCGCACGCTGACCGCCTTCCTGCTGCAGAGCCTTGGCGAGTCGCCGCTCTATCTCAAATTCGCTGGCGGCGCGGCTCTGGTCGTGCCGGCGCTGATCTTCATCTTCGCCGTCAGGAAATACCTGTTCGCGATGTGGGGGATCGCCAACCGATGACGCAGGGCAGGGAGAACGCTCATGGCTGAAATCGCGATCAAGGGAGTGGCCAAGCGCTTCGGCGGCTTCACTGCGCTGCATCAGGTCGACCTCACCATCGCCGACCAGGAATTCATGGTGCTGCTCGGCGCCTCCGGCTGCGGCAAGACCACGCTGCTCAGGATCGTCGCCGGGCTGGAGACACCGAGTCAGGGCGAAATGTGGATCGGCGGCCGCCGCGTCGACCATCTGCCGCCGCGCGACCGCGGCATCGCCATGGTGTTCCAGAACTATGCCGTCTTTCCGCATCTGACCGTGTTCGAGAACATCGCCTTCGGCCTGCGCATGAAAAAGCTGCCGCAGCAAGAGGTCGAGCGCCGCGTCAACCGCACCGCCGAGCTGATGCATATCGAGCAGTTGCTCAAGCGCTATTCCGGCCAGCTTTCGGGCGGCCAGCGCCAGCGCGTCGCTGTCGCCCGCGCGCTCGCCATGGAGCCGGACGTCATCCTGATGGACGAGCCGCTGTCCAACCTCGACGCGCTGCTGCGGCTGGAGATGCGGGCCGAGCTCAAGGGCGTGCTCGCCGCCTCGAAGACCACCACCATCTATGTCACGCACGACCAGGTCGAGGCGATGAGCCTCGCCGACCGCATCGCCGTCATGCATCAGGGCCGCATCGTCCAGGCGGCTTCGCCGGTCGAGGTCTACCGCAACCCGGCCGCCCGCTTCGTCGGCTCCTTCATCGGCAACCCGCCGATGAATTTCCTACCCGCGGCGAAGGCCGCGAACGGAAGCTGGAGCGTCGCCGGGCTGACGCTGCCGGGACCGAAGTCGGATAGGCAGGCGATCGAATTCGCCATCCGGCCCGAAGATGTCGAGGCCGGCGAGGCCGGCTTGCCTGCCATCGTGCGCGTTATCGAACCGCTCGGGCCGCACACGCTGGTCACTTGCGATGTCGAGGGCGGCCTGTTCCGCGCGGTGCTGGAGTCCAGCGCCACCGTCGCCGTGGGCGACCGCTTGCGGCTTGCCCCCAAGCCCGAGCGCATCCGCTGGTTCGATCCTGAAACGACGCATGCCATCTGAAAGACCTGAAGCCGCCATGACCGCATCCGCCGCAAAAGACATCATCGCTCGCGCCGTCGAGGTGCTGAAGGAGAACGATCACGGCGCCTACACCATCCCGACCAAGGGTCTCTATCCCTTCCAGTGGAACTGGGATTCCTGCCTGACCGCGCTTGGCCTCGCCCATTACGACGAGGTGCGTGCCTGGACCGAGATCGAGACCTTGTTCGCACATCAATGGCCCGACGGCATGGTGCCGCACATCGTCTTCCACGTCTGGAGCGATGGTTATTTTCCTGGACCTGAGGTCTGGCGCACCGGCCGCCCGACGGCGACCTCCGGCATCACCCAGCCGGCCGTCGCCGGCTTTGCCGTGCGCCGCCTGTTCGATCGGGCAAGCGACAAGAAGCTTGCCACGGAGCGGGCGCGCGCGCTGCTGCCCAGGATCGACGCCTGGCACCGCTGGTTCTACGAAAACCGCGATCCGAAGGGCGAAGGCCTTGTCGCGATCATCCATCCCTGGGAGTCCGGCCGCGACAATTCGATCGACTGGGACGAGGCGTTCGAGCGCGTGCCGACCGAAGGTGTCGAGCCCTACACACGCCGAGACATCCTGCACGCCGACCCGGCGCACCGACCGACCAAGGCGCAATATGACCGCTATCTATGGCTGGTGCAGCATTTTCGCGGGCTAGGATGGGACAATGCCAGGCTGCATGGCGCCTCGCCATTCCAGATCGTCGATCCGGGCTTCAACGCCATCCTGATCCGCGCTTCGGCCGACCTTGCCGATCTCGCCGAAACGCTTGGCGACACCGGGATCGCCAAAGCTAATCGCGCCCGCGCCAAAAAAGGCCTGGCGGCGATGGAGCGGCTGTGGAGCGAGGCGCATGGCCAGTATCTCTGCCTTGACCGCATCACCGGAGAGCTAGTCGACAGCGCCTCAGTCGGCGGCATCCTGCCGGCCTTCGCGTCAATCCCGAAGGCTCGTGCCGCGGCGATCGCCGCAAGGGTCGAGCGCCTCGCCGGCAAGGCCCGGCACATCGTGCCCTCGCACGATCCCGACGACCCGCGCTTCGACGCCAAGCGGTACTGGCGCGGTCCGGTCTGGCTGGTCGTCAACTATATGATCGCCGACGGACTTCTCGCCGCCGGCCATGCGGAGGTTGCCAAGCGCATCACGCAGTCCAGTCTCGACCTGATCACCGAAAGCGGCTTCGCCGAATACTACGATCCCCTGACCGGTGAACCGCTCGGCGGCGGCCGTTTCACCTGGACGGCGGCCATGGTGATCGAGTTCTTGCGCGGGGTGTAAGCATGCCACCAGAGGCGTCTCGGCCACGGCACCGAAATTCGGGACGGTTCAGAACATCTTCTCGTCGATCATCTCGAACCGCTCGACCTCGCAGTGCCGGCCGACCAGCGCCAGAACGTCCGTGGAGGGCTCGACTGCATCGGGCTGTCTCCATCCGAGCTTGAAGGAGAACACGAAGCGGTCGCGGCCGGTGTCGTGTTCCATACCGATCAAGCGGGCATCGTAGCCGAGCGGGCTCACCATCTGCAGGAGATCGGGCGGAGAGGCGTTCGGCCATGAGACCGAGATGATGGCGTGGTGGTCGCGCCGGATCTTGAGATCGACCCATTTCAAAGCCTGCAGCGTCACCAGGGTCAGCACCGTCGCAATCGCGCCGAGGCTGAACTGGCCGCCGCCGAAGGCCAGCCCGATCATCGTCATGATCCACATCGTGGCGGCGGTGGTGACGCCGGTGACGAGATCGCCGCGCCTCAGGATGGCGCCGCCGCCGATGAAGCCGACGCCGGTGAGCACGCCGAGCGCGAAGCGCATCACATCCATGCGCACGAAGGAGTCCGGCCCCTTGCCGGATACATCGAGCAGCATGTTGGCCTGGACCATGGCGACGCAGGCCGCCAGGCCGACCAGTATCGTCGTGCGCAGCCCGGCGGAGTGGCCGCGCGCTTCGCGGTTCAAGCCGATGAGGAAGCCTGCGAGCAACGTCAGCAACAGCCGCAAGACGAGATCCGGCCAGGTCGGATGAAGCGGCATGTCGCAGCAAAGCGGCTCGAACATCCTCGGTCAGGGCAGGGTCGGTGCCTTGTCCTCGATTGCGTTGGACGTTCAACTAAACTCCGCTGCGGATGGTTCCTGGCCGACGTCGCTCAGTTGTACCCGGTTCAGCGGATGGCGAGACTGAGCACCAGCGCCAGCACGACAGCGCCAACCAGCCCGGCAATGAAGATAATGCGCTGAGCGCGCGTGTGCAGGATGATCTCGCCCTGCCTGGCGTCCCGGCCGGAAAAGACCGGTCGTTCCTTGTCTCGATCCTCGCTCATGATCTGCTCCTTCCCTGCGGGTGGGCACGGGAGGTGTCAGGACAGGAACCGATTTGCCGGCGTGAAGGTTCCGCCGGATTCGCGCCGGCGGACGGGTAGGCTCCCGCGACCGGGTTTTCAGCCGGCCGCGGGGCAGGGCGGGTTAGAGCAATTCCAGGAAAAGTGTGAAACGGTTTTCCGTCCGAATTGCGTCAAAACAACTAGCCGAACTTCGGGTCGAGGCTGCCCGACTTGTAGCGCTTGGCCATGTCCGACAAGGGGATCGGCTTGATCTTCGGCGCGTTGCCGGCGGTGCCGAACTGCTCGAAGCGCTCCTTGCAGAGCTTCTTCATGGCGGCCATCGCCGGCGTCAGATATTTGCGCGGATCGAACTCCGACGGGTTCTCGGTCAGCACCTTGCGGATCGCGCCGGTAAGCGCCATGCGGTTGTCGGTGTCGATGTTGATCTTGCGCACGCCGTGCTTGATGCCGCGCTGGATCTCTTCCACCGGCACGCCCCAGGTCGGCTTCATCTGGCCGCCATATTTGTTGATGATCTCCTGCAACTCCTCCGGCACCGAGGACGAGCCGTGCATGACGAGATGCATGTTGGGCAGGCGGCGGTGGATCTCCTCGATCACGTTCATCGCCAGCACTGCGCCGTCCGGCTTGCGCGAGAACTTGTAGGCGCCGTGGCTGGTTCCCATGGCGACGGCCAGCGCATCGACATGAGTGTCGCGCACGAACTGCTCGGCCTGCACCGGGTCGGTGAGCAACTGATCGTGGCTGATCGCGCCTTCGACGCCATGTCCGTCTTCCTGCTCGCCGCCGCCACTTTCCAGCGAGCCGAGCACGCCGATCTCGCCCTCCACCGAGACGCCGCCCCAATGCGCCATGTCGACGACGCGCCGGGTGATGCCGGAATTATAGGCGTAGTCTGCCGGCGATTTGCCGTCCTCCTTCAGCGAGCCGTCCATCATCACCGAGGTGAAGCCGTACTGGATCGCGGTGACGCAAGTCGCTTCATTGTTGCCGTGGTCGAGATGCATGCAGACCGGGATGTCGGGGTGGATTTCGACCAGCGCGTCGATCAGCTTGGCCAGCACCACGTCATTGGCATAGGCGCGCGCGCCGCGGCTCGCCTGCAGGATGACCGGCGACTTGGTCTCCTCGGCCGCCTCCATGATGGCGAGGCCCTGTTCCATATTGTTCATGTTGAAGGCAGGCACGCCATAGCCGTGTTCGGCGGCATGGTCGAGCAATTGTCTCAGTGTGATGCGAGCCACCCAATAGTCTCCCGTATCTGGTTTCGAGCCGTGTTCAAAAAAGGGCCGCCCAGCGTCGGGCGGCCCGTTGCTTCTGGCCGGATTTCGCAGTTACCGCAACCTTTTGCAGCCTTTTCGGCCGCAATTCTTGTTGCAGGGCTGAAATCCGGCCCTGTTGAGCCTAAGCAGCGATCCGCTCGCGCGCGGCAAGGATCTCGACGCAGGCCTTCGCCGCCTCCTTGCCCTTCACCCGAAAGTGCTCGTGGAAGAAGCGGTGGTGCTCGGCGCTCTCATGGTAGTTGTGCGGCGTCAGTACGGCCGAGAGCACCGGCACACCGGTCGCGAGCTGCACATTCATCATGCCGTCGATTACGGCGCTTGCGACGAAGTCGTGCCGGTAAATGCCGCCATTGACGACGAAGGCGGTGCCGAGGATGGCGGCATAGCGGCCGGTTTCGGCGAGCGTCTTGGCATGCAGCGGGATCTCATAGGCGCCCGGCACATCGAAGGTCTCGACGGCGAAGCCGCCGAGCGCGGCAAGTTCCGCCTCGAAGGTCGTCACGCACTGGTCGACGATATCGGCGTGCCAACGCGCCCGGATGACGGCAACACGGCGGGTTTCTTTGTCTTTGGGGAAATGCTGATTCATGGGTCCTTCCTTCCGTTTCGAACCAGAATCAGGACGCACGACGCAAAATCCGGCCCCCGCGAGCGAGCCGCCTTGCGTACGTTCTCTTCCATCCGGACTGTAACCGTCGGCTCCGGAATCACACCGGATCTGCTGACCCTCCCGTTTCCGGGAGGCGCTCGCGGGCTCGGGTCGAGACCCTTACCGCCGGTGGGGACTTTCACCCCGCCCTGAGAACTTAACGGTGGAGGTATGGGAAGCGGGCGGCGCGCTGTCAACAGCAAGCGTGCTTGCCTGCGGCTCTGGAACAATAATCCGTCCGATCTGCCTTGCGGCCTGAAATGGGTCAGCCCCGCTCGGGAAACATCGCCTTCAGCCCCTCGCGCGAGGCCCTGGCCACACCGCGCTCGGTGATCAGGCCGGTGACCAGCCGCGCTGGCGTCACGTCGAAGGCCGGGTTCGCCGCCGGCGTCGCGTCGGGCGAGACGCGCACCTGGGCGACCTTGCCGTCTGCCGTCTTGCCCCAGACCAGTGAGACCTCGTCGCCGGAGCGTTCCTCGATCGGGATCTCGGCAAGCCCGTCGGCGACGGTCCAGTCGATGGTGGGCGAGGGGAGCGCGACGTAGAAGGGCACGTCATTGTCGGCTGCGGCAAGCGCCTTGAGATAGGTGCCGATCTTGTTGCAGACGTCGCCATTGGCGGTCGTGCGGTCTGTGCCGACGATCACCATGTCGATGTCGCCGTGCTGCATCAGGTGGCCGCCGGCATTGTCGACGATCAGCGTGTGCGGCACGCCGTGGCCGGCCATCTCCCAGGCCGTCAGCTGGGCGCCCTGGTTGCGCGGCCTGGTCTCGTCGACATAGACATGGACCGGAATGCCCGCCTCGGTCGCCAGGTAGATCGGTGCCGTGGCGGTGCCGTAGTCGACGGTCGCCAGCCATCCGGCGTTGCAATGGGTGAGGATGTTGACGGTCTCGCCCGGCTTCTTCTTCGCCGCGATTTGCCTGATGATGGCAAGCCCGTTCTCGCCGATGGCGCGGTTGAGCCCCACATCCTCGTCGGCAATCTCGGCGGCGCGCCGGTAAGCCGCCTCGGCGCGCTCTCCCGGCGCGAGTGGCTTAAGAAACCGCCGCATCTCGTCCAGCGCCCAGCGCAGGTTGATCGCCGTCGGCCGCGTCTTGTGCAGCGTCTCCCACACCGCATCGAGCGCTTCGTCCGACGCATCGTCGGTCATCTGGATGGCGACGCCATAGGCGGCGGTGACGCCGATCAACGGCGCGCCGCGCACCCACATGTCGCGGATCGCGGTGGCGATGCCGGCGACGGTTCCGATCCTCTCGACGCGGAACTCGTGCGGCAGCCAGCGCTGGTCGATGATCTCGACCGAACGCTTGTCGTCACTTAGCCAGATGGTGCGGTAGTGGCGTTCGCCGACGTTCAAATTCTATTCTCCTGTTCGATCAGCGCGGCCAGGGTGTTGACCTCGTCGATACCGTGGATCTGACGCCGGTTGACGGCGATATGCCTGCCGAAGCGCAACGCCTTGGCCTCACATCTGGCGCGCAGGTCGGCATCGGCAATGGTCTCGAAATCGGCATTGTGGGCGAGGCCGAGGATGCGCCGGTGCACCTCGATGCCGGCGAAGCCGAGCAGGTCGGTCCAGATGCCGGAGAGCATGTGGTCGAGCGCCTGTTCGGCGCCGAGCCGATCGTCCTGATTCTCGAACAGGCTCTTCTGGTAGAGCATGCCGGTGCGTTCGGTCCGCCACAGATGCGAGAACTCGGCGCGGAAGACGGCCCAGGTCTCGGCCGTGACCTTGAGCAGGTAGGCACGCATCGAGTCCCGGCTGCCTTTCTCCTCGTGGCCGCGCTGCGAGAAGAAGGCCATCCAGAAATTGGCAAGCAGCATTCCGACGTCGAAGGCGATCGGGCCGTAGAAGGCGAACTCCGGATCGATCATCCGGGTCTCGCTGTCGGTCACCATGATCGAGCCGGAATGCAGGTCGCCATGCAGCAGCGTCTCGGCATTGGCGGCGAAGAGGTGCTTCAGCCGCTGCGCCTCGACCTTTAGGTCGCGGTCGGCGCGCAATTCGGCCACCAGGCCGTCGAGCTGCGGGCTGGTGTGCCGGTTCATTTCGGCGTCGAAATAGGGGTCGGAGAACACCAGGTTCTCGGTGATGTCGCAGAGCTCGACATTGTCGGCAAACAGAGCAAGATCAGCCTTGCGCTCTCTGGTCACCATCGACAGGTCCGAGCCGCGGAACAGCGTGCGGGCCATGAACAGGCCGATGTCGCGCGCGATCTTCGGCAGCTCGCGGCCGTCGATCAGCGCGCGCCGCAGGATGATGTGCGGCGGCGCCAGATACTCCATGACGATAAGCGCTTGGGTCTCGTCGAAATGATAGATCGCCGGCACCGAGCCGGGCGCTCGGCGCTCTTGCCTGGTCAGCGCGTGATATTCGAAGAACGAGCGCTTCAACGGCAGCGGCCAGCTGTCGCCGACCAGCCGCACATAAGGCAGTGCCTGCTTGACGACCGCGGCGCCCTTGTCGCCCTCGACGATGAAGACAAGGTTCAAATTGCCGTCGCCGACCTCGCGGACTTTCCAGCGGCTGGCGTCCTTGCCGATACGCTCGCTCAGCGCCGTGGTCTCGCCAAGGCGCTTCGGCAGCGTCTCCACCGACAATGCTTCGAACTTCCCGGTCATCCTCACCCTCCTGCGTGTGGTCTCCAACGATAGCGGAGCCACGGCGGCGTGGCCAAGCTAGGGAGCGCTCTGGCAATTGTCAATCGTGTTGACAATTGCCGAGTGAGCCCATAGCGTCACGAACCAGGGAGGAACGAATGGGCGCAGATGCCGTGTTCCGTGTGGAAGGCCTGAGGAAATCCTTCGGCCAGAACGAGGTGCTTGGCGGCATCTCGCTCGATCTGTTTGCGGGCGAGGTCACCGTGCTGATGGGCGCCAACGGCGCCGGCAAATCCACCTTGGTCAAGATCGTCAGCGGTGTCTACGAGCGCGGTGCCGGCACGATGCGGCTAGCCGGCCAGGCTTTCGATCCCAGCACGCCGGCGGAAGCCATCCGCGCCGGCGTCGTCACCGTGCACCAGAACATCAATGACGGCGTGGTGGCCGATCTCGATGTCGCCACCAACCTGACGCTGGACCGGCTGAGCGGCAAGGGCGCATCGTTGCTGTTCAAGCCTGCCAACGTCCGCGCCGAAGCCTGGGCCGTCGCCGATCGTATGGGGCTTGCCATCGACCTCAGGGCGCGTGTCGCCGACCTCTCGCTCGCCGACCGGCAGATGGTGGCGATCGCCCGCGCCATGGCGCACCAGCCGAAAGTGCTGATCCTGGACGAGCCGACCTCGTCGCTGTCGAGCGCCGAGGCCGACCGGCTGTTTTCGCTGATCGACCGGCTGCGCGGGCAGGGCGTCGCCATCCTCTATATCTCGCACCGCATGTCCGACATCAGGCGGCTTGCCGACCGCATCGTCTCCATGCGCGACGGCATCATTTCCGGCACCTTCGACCGGAAGCCGCTCGACTATGAGGGCGCCGTCAACGCCATGCTCGGCCGCAAGATCCATCTCGACCGGGTCGTCGCCAGAAACTCGGCGCGCGTGGTCTTCACCGCCGAAAGCCTGCAACTGGCGCAGGGCGCCAAGCCGATCTCGATGACGCTCGGCGCCGGCGAGGTGGTGGCGGTCACCGGTCTTGTCGGCGTCGGCAAGACGGCGCTGGCCGAGACGCTGTTCGGCGTGCGCAGGCCGCTGGCCGGCACCATGCATATGGACGGCCGGCCCTATGCGCCAGGATCGGCGCGCGAGGCGATCGCTGCCGGCGTCTTCCTCGTTGCCAAGGACCGCGCGATGAGCGGCATCGTTGGCGGCTTCAACATCGAGCGCAACATCAGCCTGCCGTTCCTCAAGCGCATGTCCGGCTTCGGCGTCATGAAGAAGCGTGTCGAGCGCGCTGCCGCGCGCCGCCAGATCGACGAGTTCGGCATCGTCTGCCGCTCCGAGAAAGATGAGCTGTCGGCGCTCTCAGGCGGCAACCAGCAGAAGGTGATGGTGGCGCGCTGGATGTCGCAGGCCTCGCGCCTGTTCATCCTCGACGAGCCGTTCCAGGGCGTCGATATCTCGGCAAGGCGCGACATCGCAGCCAAGCTGAGGGCAAGTGCCGACGGCCGCGCCACACTGCTCTTCGTCACCGAAATCGACGAGGCGCTGGAGACCGCCGACCGCATCCTGGTGATGTCGGAGCAGACGATCGTCGGCGAGCACAGGAACGATGACATCGATCTCGATCGGCTGCTGGCTGAAGTGGCCGGCGGGCCGCTGCACAGCGCGGCGTGAGATCGCACGGATGACGAGACTTGGAGTGCAGGCATGAGTTCCAGTTTGGCGGAGAGGGCGACAGCGCGGGAGCGTTCGATGACATTGCGTGACCATGCCATCCGCTATGGCTTCATCGTCCTTCTGGTCGGGCTGATCGCCTATTTCGCGGTCGCCGCCGACGGGTTCGTCTCGCCGCAAAGCGCGGTCTTCATCTTCCAGTCGGTGGCCATCACCGGCGTGCTGGCGCTCGGCGTCACAGCAACGCTCGTCGTCGGCGGCTTCGACCTTTCGATCGGCTCGGTCGCCACCAGCGCCATGATGGCGGCGTCCTATGCCATGGTCGTGCTGGAGCAGAACGCCATCGTCGCCGTCATCGCCTGCCTGGTCATCGGCGTCGTCGTCGGCCTGATCAATGGCTGGCTGATCGTCTATATGCGCGTGCCCGATCTTCTGGCGACGCTCGGCATGATGTTCCTGCTGCTCGGCCTGCAGCGCATCCCGACCGAGGGCCGTTCGATCGCCACCGGCATGACCATGCCCGACGGCTCGGTCGCCAACGGCAAGTTCAGCGAGGCCTTCCTGGCGCTCGGCCGCCACCGCATCGACTTCTTCATCCCGAGCCTGATCCCGGTCTCGGTGGTGGTGCTGGTCGTGCTCGCCGTGCTGATCTGGTTCTTCCTCGAATACACCCGCTTCGGCCGCATGATGTATGCCGTCGGCAGCAACGAACGCGCCGCAGAACTCGCCGGTGCGCCTGTCAAGGCATACAAAATCTGGGCCTACGTCATTTCAGGAGTTTTTGCCTCGATCGGCGGGATTTTGCTCGCCGCCCGGCTTGGACGCGGCGACATCGCCTCGGGTAATAATCTCTTGCTCGACGCAGTAGCGGCGGCGCTCATCGGCTACGCGGTGCTCGGCGCCGCCAAGCCCAACGCCTTCGGCACCGCCGTCGGCGCGGTGTTCGTCGGCGTCCTGCTGCAAGGCCTGACGATGATGAACGCCCCTTACTACACGCAGGATTTCGTCAAGGGCGCGGTTCTCGTCGTCGCCCTTGTCTTCACCTTCGCCCTTTCCGGCAGGGGCAAGAGATAGTTTCGACCGGGGCATTGATGAGAACACAACGGAGGACAACGACGTGAGCATCACAAGAAGACTTTTGGGGAAGGCCGCACTCGGCCTCGCGGGCGCGGCGCTGCTGATGCAGGGGTCGGCATTGGCAGCTGACCGTCCGGCGCCATTCGACAAGCCGGGCGTCAAGATCGCGCTGGTTCGGTACCTTTCGACAGGTGACTTCTTCCAGGCCTATCTCTCCGGCGTCGAGGCGCAGGCCAAGGCGCTTGGCGTCGATTTGCGGGTGCTGGACAGCCGCCAGGACGCGGCCCTCCAGGCCGACATGGTCGACCAGGCCATCGCGCTCGGCGTGCAAGGCATCATCATCCAGCACGGCCTGACGGAATCGATGAAGGACGCCGCCCAGCGCGCGGTCGACGCCGGCATCAAGGTCGTCGCCTTCGACGTCAATGTCGAGAACCCGAAGATCCCGCAGATCGAGCAGTCCGACCGAGACCTCGCCCGCCTCGCCCTCGAGCAGGCGGTCAAGGACAATGGCGAGAGCTGGAAGGCCGGCTATGTCTATGTCGCCGGCATCGCGCCGCTCGACCGCCGCAACGAGACCTGGGTCGACGTGAAGAAGAAATTTTCGGGCATCAGCGAGGTCGCGCAGTTCGGCACGCTCGACAATCCGATCGCCAACTCGGTCGCCAACCAGGCGCGCTCGGTGCTGCAGGCGCATCCCGACATCAAGGTCATGTTCGCGCCCTATGACGAGTTCGCCAAGGGCGTGAAGATCGCCGTCGACGAGGCGGGCCTCAACAAGGGGATCAAGATCTATTCGGCCGACATCTCGACCTCCGACATCGCCGCGATGCGCGAGGCGGACAGCGCCTGGGCGGCGACCGCCGCCACCAATCCGGCCGTCGTCGGCCAGGTATCGGTGCGCGCGCTGGCGCAGCTGCTCGCCGGCGAGGATCCCGGCCACAACGTCATCGTGCCGCCGACGCTGATCACCCAGAAGGAGCTCGTCGACAAGGACATCAAGAACATGGAGGACCTGTCGGCCAAGCTGCCGCAGTTCGCCCATGCCGATGTCGCCATGCCCGCCTGGATGCCGAACCCGAACGCCAAGTAGCGTTCGGCCATCCGCCAAAGGAAAGAGCGGCTCTCGGGCCGCTCTTTTTGTTGCGTCGGTCGCTCAGGCCGATCGGGCGGCGCGGGCGAGGCCATGCGCCACCAGCCGGTCGATGACCTCCGGATAGCTGACGCCGCTCGCCGCCATCGCCTTGGCGTACATGCTGATGTCGGTGAAGCCTGGAATGGTGTTGAGCTCGTTGATCAGGAACGTCATGTCCGGCCTGACGAAGAAGTCGACGCGGGCCATTCCGTCGCAGCCGAGCGCGCGAAACGCCTTCGCCGCCGTCTCGCGGATATCGCCTTCGATCTTCTCGGGCAGTTCGGCGGGCACCTTAAGTGCCGCTCCATCCTTGTCGATGTATTTGGCGTCGTAGCTGTAGAAGCCGTGGCTTTCGGCCGGCACGATCTCGCCGGGGCGGGACGCGAAGAGGCCTCCTTCCGTGTCCTCCAGCACGCTGCATTCGATCTCGCGGCCGCGAATGAATTCCTCCGCCAGAAGCTTGCCGTCGTGCCTGAACCCTTCGGCGAGCGCTGTCTCGTAACCCTTTTCGTCGGAGACCTTGCTGACGCCGACGGAGGAGCCCTGGCGGGCCGGCTTGATGAAGACCGGAAGCCCTAGCGCCTGCTCGATCTCCGCGAAGGCGGGCACCGCCTCGGGCAGGATCGTGATGGACCGTGCAACGGGCAGCCCGGCCGCCTTCAGCAGGCGCTTGGCGATATCCTTGTCGAGCGCTGTGGCCGAACCGAGGATGCTGCAGCCTGCAAGCGGCACGCGCGCCACTTCCGCCAGGCCCTGCGCGGCGCCATCCTCGCCATGCAGCCCGTGCAGGACGGGGAACAGGATGTCGATGCCGGGCAGTTCGTGTGGCGGTCCATCGACCGGAACTGCGAGCATTCGTCCATGCCCGCCGGGCACCAGACAGATCTCCATGCCGTTTGAAGGTGTCGTCAAAGCGCCGTCCTGGAAGCTGCTCAGCAGCCATTGCCCCTGGCGGGTGACGAAGATCGGAACGGCATCGTATTTCGCGGGATCAAGCGCGAGCATGACATTGGTCGCCGAAAGCAACGAAACCTCATGCTCGGCGGAGCGTCCGCCGAAGAGCACGCCAATACGCAGTCTTTTCTCGGCCATCGATATCTCCGGAATGGTCAAGTTGGAGGATTAGAAACCGACCGCGATGCCGCGCCGGGCAAAAAAGCGGTCGAAACTGGCCAGCGGCAGCGTGACGTCCGCCTGGCTCTGCCGGTCGTGGCCGGACGGGTTGTGGAAGCGGATTTCCCCGGGCGAGGCTGCCGTCACCAGCACCAGATGCCCGCCCTTCGATGGCGGCTCGCGCTCGGGCCAACGAATCCCGGGATGCACGGAGGCGATGAAATAGCGCCACCCGGAAAGAAGCCCGGGCACCATCGTCATATCGACATTCGTCATCGTCTCGGCGGGGAGGCCGAAACGTTCGCGGACGAACCTGACGAAGGGCTCGTAGATCAGCCCCTTGATCGAACCGTCTCCTTCATTGACGACATAGCCGCCATAAGCGGTGCATGCGCGGGCGAGTTCGAGCGTCGGATGGATTTCACCACGCGCGGCAAGGATCATTTTCAGGCAGGCCATGCCGCAGACATTGACGGCCCAGCGCGCATAGTCCTCGACCGTCTCGGCGCCGGAATTGCGCCATAACGGATCGCGATGCAGAACCGATGGTCCCTCCGCCAAGAGCGGCAAAGTCATGCTGGGCGATTCCCACTGGCTGAAATAAGGCACTTCCCTGGATTGCATACCGGCTCCAGCCTTGCATCTCGCATACGAGGCGCAAGGCACCCTTAAAGCTGTTCGAGCAATAAGCGAAGGATTTGAGCGGATTTTGACCAGTTAGAGCAGTTTTCCAGCAGAAGTGTGAAACCGTCCGGAACTGCGTCAAGACGAGATCGAGCGGTTCGTCGTTTTCATCAAACGACGAACCGCTCCGGGATGCCCTTGCTTCGTCAGCGCAGCGCCGCAGCGATGTTGCCGCCGTCCACCGTCGTCACGTCCGCCGTGGTGCGTTCGGCGAGCGCCTGGTGCAGGAAGGCCTGCGCCACGTCGTCGGCCGTCACTTCCTGTCCGAGCAGGTTGCCGGACATGTATTCCTTTTCCGAGACGCCGCGCGCCCCGGAACGGCTGGCGATCATGGCGTCGGTCAGAAGGCCGGAGCGGATGCGGTCGGCGTTGACCGCGTTGGAGCGGATGCCCTGCGCGCCGTAGTCGAGAGCGTATTGCCTGGACAGGAAGAGCGTCGCCGCCTTGGGCAGGCCGTAGGCGCCGAATTTCGGTCCGGGATTGACCGCCTGCTTGGAGGTGTTGAACAGCAGCACCCCGCCCGTGCCCTGCTCGAGCATGATGCGCACCGCGTTCTGCGCCGCCGATTGGTGTGCGAAGAAGTTGAGCTCGAAACTTTTGCGCAGAAGGGCATCGTCGAGTTCGCCGATCCGGCCTTCCCAGGCGGCGCCGGCATTCGAGACCAGGATGTCGACGCCGCCATAGACGGCGACTGCCTTGTCGAAGGCGGCGCGCATCTCGGCCGGATTGGTGATGTCGGCGCCGACGCCGATCGAGTTGTTGCCGGCTGCCTTCGCCGCCTCGGCGGCTTTGGCCGGGTCGAGGTCGACGATGACCGCATGCGCGCCATTGGCCGCGAAGAGCTTCGCCGTCGCGGCGCCGATCGCGCCGGCGCCGCCGGTGATCAGCACCACCTGGCCGGTCAGCGGCTTCGGCTTGTTCGAGGCGAGCTTTGCCTGCTCCAGCGACCAGTATTCGAGCGGGAAGAGATCTGCTTTGGACAGCGGCTGGAAACTGCCGATGGCTTCCGCGCCGCGCACCGCCTCGATCCACATCTCGCCGACATCGGAAGCGATCTTTGCATCCTTCAGCGTGCGGCCATGGCCGAACATGCCGAGGCCGGGCACCAGCGTCAGCCGCGGCATCGGGTCGAGCATGGTGCGCTTGACGTTGTCCAGCGCGTCGTTGGTCTCGAAATAGGCGCGGTAATCCTTGGCGAAGGCTTCGACATGGCCGCGGATGACGGCCTTGTAGTCGCCGAGCTTGTCGGCATCGGGCGCCGGCACAGCCATCGGCCCGGTCTTGATGCGGATCGACAGGTCCGGCGTCGAGACGCCTTGGCCGGCCAGGTCGGCGATCTTTGCCGAATTGATGAAATCGACGATCGCGTCCGAGGTGCGGAAGTCGCTGATCATGCGGTCGAAGCGGCCTTCGCCGCGCGCCACCGCGACGGCGCCGCGCAGCGTCGGCGCGATATCCGCCGGCCTGGCGAGCTTCGCCGGCAGCGCTGCCTTGGCCGCCTGCGGCTTGCCGTTCCTGGCAACATAGTCCTCGGCGACGTTCACATAGTGGATCATCCGGTCATAGGCCTGCCTGGCGTCGTCGCCGAAGGTGAAGATGCCGTGCTTGTCGAGGATCAGGCCTTCGAAGCTCGGGTCGGCGTCAAAAACGTCCGCCGCGGCCTTGGCGAGGTCGAAGCCGGGCTTGATATAGGGCACATAGCCCATTTTGCTGCCGAACACCTTTGCCACCAGCGCCTTGCTGTCCTCCTGGTCGACGATCGCGAGAATTGCGGTCGAATGCGTGTGGTCGACGAATTTGTGCGGCAAGAAGGCATGCAGCAGGGTTTCGACCGACGGGTTGGGGGAGGCGGGGTCGATGAGGTTGGAGCGCTGCAGCGCCACCATGTCCTCGTCCGAGAGCGTGTCCAGCGCGCGCGCCTTGAGCAGCGCGCCCATTTTCACCGCCGGCAGGCCTTGCGGCTCGATGACGGCCATATCCCAGCCGCTGCCCTTGACGCAGAGCACGTCCCATTCGTCGCCGACCAGATCGGTGGCCCTGGCCTTGCAGGAGGTGTTGCCGCCGCCATGCAGCACCAGCCGCGGCTCGCTGCCGAGCAGGCGGGTCGTGTAGACGCGCAGCGCAAGGTCGCGGCCGACGCCCTTCTTCGCGTAGTCGGCCACCATCTTTTCCGCGTCGGCGTCGTTCCAAAGGTTCTTCATGTCGTTCCGTCCGATTTCGTCTTTTGCTGCTCATGAACAGGAAGCCGCGACGTCTTGATGACAGAGGCGGCGAGGATAATTTTTAGGAGGCCTTTTTGCTGGCCGCGCCCGCGTGATCGAGAAGACGCCCGGCCATATGCGCGCCGATCACCAAATGCGTGCACAGCCCGCCGGCGATTGCCGCCAGCAGCGGCTCGAACTTGCTGTCCTCCTGCACCACCATCAGCCGCTTCCCGATGGCGCGCAGCGAGGCGAGTTCGGCGGAAATGACGCGTCGGTTGTAGTCGCAGTCGAGCACCTCGCCATCGGCGTCGATGACCTGCCCGGCAATCACGCCGGCCGCACCTTGCCCACGCAGTGCCGACATTTCAGCCGGCGACAGCGCGCCGCATTTCACCAGATGGCTGTCGGCGTCGACCGCGCCGACGGAATAGAGCGCGAGATCGCAGTCCCCGATGCCGGCAAGCTGGTCGCGGATCACCGGTTCGGCGCGCAAGCCTTGTGCCAGCCCTTCCGTCGACAGCACCAGGGGCGCGTAGAAATTCAGGCCCTTGGCGTTCAGCCGCCGGGCGATCTCCATCGTGCACTGGTCGGGCCGGTAGGAATAGGGCGCGCCGAGATTGCCGCACAGCTGCACCACGGTTACGTCCTGCAGGTCGGCATAGGACATGATGTCGGCGATGGTGTAGACGGTGCGGCCCCAGGCGACGCCGATGCGGTCGCCCTTCTTCACCAGTTCCAGAAAGACGCTTGCCGCCAGCACCGCGATGTCGGTCGAGGCGTCGGCCACATAGGCGTTTTCCGGCGCGATCCAGACGGCGTCGAGCTTGAAGGCATCCTCCAGCTGGCGCGCCATGACGTCGTCGGTGAAAAGCTGCGTCGACGTCGAGATGTTGACGATGCCGGTCTCGCGCGCCTTGCGCAGATACATGGCGACCGATGCGCGCGAAATCTTGAGCTGGTTCGCCACTTCGTCCTGGCGAAGGCCATGCGCATAGTAAAGCCAGGCGGCCTTATGGATGAGCTGTTCTGCCGGTCTGATCGCCATGCCGCCTCCTCGGCTGACATTAGTCACGGCTCTCGACAAAAGTCAAATCTGGGTGGTTGGGTGCAATCGCCTTCCGGCGCGGCCGGATCGAGACAGCCATTCTACCGGGCGCTCATATCATAGCATTTCCCGATCGTTCGGGGGGATGGCATGATGGCTGACCAGTGGTTAGAAAGCACGAAAAGACTTTTGGGGAGGATGGGATGGCCAATCCCTACGAACAGGACCTCGACAGGAACGCCGCCAACCACCAGCCGTTGACGCCGCTCACCTATCTGGAGCGTGCGGCCAAGACCTATCCCGACCACGTCGCCATCATCCATGGCAGCCAGCGCATCTCCTATCGCGATTTCTGGCGACGCTCGCTGAAGCTAGCCTCGGCGCTGTCGCGGCGCGGCATCGGCAAGGGCGACACGGTGACGGTGATGCTGTCCAACACGCCCCCGATGCTGGAAGCGCATTTCGGCGTGCCGATGACCAAAGCGGTGCTGCATTCGCTGAATACCCGTCTCGACGCCGCCGTCATCGCCTTCCAGCTCGACCATGCCGACACCAAAGTGCTGATCGTCGACCGCGAGTTCTCCGGTGTCGTCAGGGAAGCGCTGGCATTGGCCAAGGCCAAGCCATTGGTCATCGATTATGACGATCCGGACTACTCGGGTGATGCTCCCTATCCGAAGGGCGAGCGGATCGGAACGCTCGACTATGAGGACTTCGTCGCCGGCGGCGACGAGGCCTTTGCCTGGTCTATGCCCGATGATGAGTGGGACGCCATCTCGCTCAACTACACCTCAGGCACCACCGGCAATCCGAAGGGCGTCGTCTACCACCATCGGGGTGCTGCGCTGATGGCCTACACCAACACCATCCATGCCGGCATGGCCAAGCATGCGGTCTATCTCTGGACGCTGCCGATGTTCCACTGCAACGGCTGGTGCTTCCCCTGGACGCTCGCCGTGCAGGCCGGCACCCATGTCTGCCTGCGCTGGGTGCGGGCCAAGCCGATGTATGACGCGATTGCCGACCACGGCGTCACCCATCTCTGCGGCGCG
Source organism: Mesorhizobium silamurunense (assembly GCF_014843905.1). Classification (NCBI taxonomy): domain Bacteria; kingdom Pseudomonadati; phylum Pseudomonadota; class Alphaproteobacteria; order Hyphomicrobiales; family Phyllobacteriaceae; genus Mesorhizobium; species Mesorhizobium silamurunense. The sequence goes on from NZ_LPVS01000088.1 coordinate 165,062, forward strand.
CCGATCGTCATGTCGGTGCTGATAAACGCGAAGGACGAGGACAAGCGCCAGTTCCCGCAGACCGTCACCTTCAACACGGCCGCCGCGCCGCCGCCGGAGGCGGTGCTTTCCGGCATGGCCGATGCCGGCTTCGCCGTCACCCATCTCTACGGCCTGACCGAGACCTACGGGCCGGCCGTCGTCAACGAATGGCACAATGAGTGGGATGCGCTGGAAAAGGGTCCGAGGACGGCGAAGAAGGCGCGCCAGGGCGTGCGCTATGCCGCGCTCGAGGGGCTGACGGTGATGATTCCCGAGACGATGACGGAAACGCCGGCCGACGGCGAGACGATCGGCGAGGTCATGTTCCGCGGCAACATTGTCATGAAGGGCTATCTGAAGAACCGCAAGGCAACCGACGAAGCCTTTGCCGGCGGCTGGTTCCACTCCGGCGATCTCGGCGTCATGCATCCCGACGGCTACATCCAGCTCAAGGACCGTTCCAAGGACATCATCATCTCGGGCGGCGAGAACATTTCGTCCATCGAGGTCGAGGACGCGCTCTACAAGCATCCTTCCGTCGCCTCCTGCGGCGTCGTCGCCCGTGCCGACGAGAAATGGGGCGAGGTGCCGGTCGCCTATGTCGAATTGAAGCCGGGCAAGACCGCGACAGAGGCGGAGATCATCGAGCATTGCCGCGGGTTGCTTGCTCGCTTCAAGGTGCCGAAGGCTGTGGTCTTCGCCGAGATTCCGAAGACCTCGACGGGGAAGATCCAGAAGTTCCGGCTGCGGGAGATGGCGAAGGGGGTGTAGCTCTTTCAAGTTGGCTAGGTCGAGTTCCCGGCCACCCCCTCTGTCCTGCCGGACATCTCCCCCGCAAGGGGGGAGATCGGATGTCGCCCCTGCTTTCGCTAATCGCCCAACGTTGCAGGTTAAAGCGCCGCCAACGAAGCTGCCAATCTCCCCCTGCGGGGAGATGGCCGGCAGGTCAGAGGGGAGTGGACGGAACGCAGCGCCGGAAAGTTGCCCTCCTGCCTCCTTCACCACCTGCTCAATGTCACCATCTGTCACCATTTTGTACGCGTACATCGATTTCGCGTTGACTCTTCGCTCCTTTCGATTTACGAGTGACGAAAGTTGAAATTCGTCACTCGTAAAACGAAAGCGCCATGTCAGAAGCCGCCAACATAGTGGCCGACCCCGCCAGACAGGAGAATGTGACGCGCATTCTCGACTGCGCCGAGCGCCTGTTCCGGCACTACGGCTACGGCAAAACCAACGTTGCCGACATCGCCCGTGAGCTCGGCATGTCGCCGGCCAACATCTACCGCTTCTTTGCCTCCAAGGTCGAAATCCACCAGGCCGTCTGCGGTCGTATGCTCGGCGCCAGCTACGCGATGGCTTACGAGATTTCGCGCCTGCCGATCAGCGCCGAGGAGCGGCTGCGCCGCTACGTGCAGGCGCAGTACAAGATGACGCTGGAGGTCATGCTCGACGACCAGAAGGTGCATGAGATGGTCATCGTCGCGCTCGAGCGCGACTGGGGCGTCATCGACAAGCATGTCGACCGCATCCACGACCTGCTGGCGGACGTGATCCGCGAGGGCATAGAGGCCGGCGAGTTCAGGAAGCAGGATCCGGTCATCGCCTCGCGCTGCTTCGGCGCCTCGACCGTCATCCTGTGCCATCCGCAGATGGTCGCGCAGTGCCTTGCCAAAACCAACAGGGCGATGCCCGACGACCTCATCGACTACGCAATCAGAGCCTTGAAATAGCCGCCGCCCGCCGGGTGCCGGTCGACATTCATCTCCAGTTCGGGAGTGCTAAGGTGTCTTTGTCCAGTTCCATCCTCCGCAGGCTGCCGGCCGCCGGCCTCCCAGGCGTCGGCATCATTGTCGCGGCGCTCGGCCTTGCCGGCTGCAGCCAGGAAAAGGCAGCGGTCGTCCAGGAAGTCGTTCGGCCGGTGAAGGTCGTCGAGATCGGCGAGGCGCAGACCACCCGCCAGCTCGATTATTCCGGCTCGGTGCGCGCCCGCACCGAGATGAATCTCGGCTTCCGCATCGCCGGCAAGGTTACCGAGCGTCTTGTCGACATCGGCCAGCACGTGAACGAGGGCGACGTGCTCGCACGCGTCGACCCGTCCGACTACGAGCTGTCGGTGAAGAGCGCCGAGGCGAGCCTCGACGCCGCCGAGCGCCAGGTCGAGACCGTCGATCTCACCAGGAAGCGCGCCGAGCAGCTTTATGCCAAGAACTTCGCGCCGAAGTCGCAGCTCGATCAGGCGGCGCTGAGCTATGATCAGGCGGTGGCGACGCGCGATGCCGCCCGTTCGACGCTGGCCCAGGCGCAGAACCAGGTCCACTACACCGATCTCAAGGCCAGCAAGGCCGGCATCGTCACCGCCATCTCGGCCGATATCGGCCAGGTGGTCGGCGCCGGTACGCCGGTGATGACGGTTGCCGTCGACGGCGAGAAGGAAGTGCTGATCGCGGTGCCCGAAATGGACATCGCCGGCTTCCGCCCGGGCAAGGACGTCAAGGCGAGCTTCTGGTCCGACGACGCGCTCACCCTGGACGGCAAGGTCCGCGAGGTCGCCGGCAGCGCCGATCCGCAGTCGCGCACTTTCGCGGTCCGGGTCTCGCTCCCCAACGATCCGCGCGTGTTGCTCGGTATGACCGCCAATGTCGAGGCGACAGTCGGCAGCAAGGCGCAACTGGTGTCGATCCCGCTGACCGCTATGACCGAGAAGGACGGCAAGCACATCGTCTGGACGGTCGACCGCTCCTCCGACACGGTGCATCCGCGCCCGATCAAGGTGGCGAACTTCACCGCCGACGGTGTCGCCGTTGCCGATGGCCTGAAGCAGGGCGACGTGGTGGTTGCCGCCGGCACGCAATTCATGACCGAGAACCTGAAGGTCAAGCTTTCCGGCGACATCGCCCAGCAATCCGCTTCGGCGGAGGACAACGTCGCTACCACTAGCAGCCTGCGCTGATGCTTGTCGCCCAAAAGTGCGAAGCGGTTTTGGGGGAACGACATGCATCAAACTAAGACTTGAAGCCAGGCGAAAGAACGCCTTTCCCGTCCTCGCTGCGCGAGCCGCGAGCCGGGGAGGGCATGGGTTCCGGGCGGCGAACGCGCCTGATCGACGAGACGCCGGCTGTTGGTATCCCCCGCACCACGGCCGCGTCCAGCGCGATTGCGAGTCTCTCTCCGCTTGAGGTGCTCGCCGCCCGGAAGCCACCGAGCAATTCATGAGTAATGGCAAGCGTGCCTTGCCGGCCAATTGGACTGGACTTGCGCCATGACCACGGACAGCAGCACTGAAAAGCGGCCTTTCAATCTCTCGCGCTGGGCGATCGGGCATCCGAGCATCGCGCGCTTCCTGTTCGGCCTGATCATCCTGGCCGGCGCGCTCGGCCTGATGCGCATGGGCCAGAAGGAAGACCCCGACTTCACTTTCCGCGTCATGGTGGTGCAGGCTGTCTGGCCGGGCGCCTCGATCCAGGACATGGAAGACCAGGTGGTCAACAAGATCGAGCGCAAGCTGCAGGAAACGCCGCATCTCGATTTCGTCCGCTCCTACACCCGCGCCGGCAGCGCCATCATCACCTTGCAGGTCAAGGGCGACACCAATGCCGAGCAGGTGAAAGACGCCTTCTACCAGGTGCGCAAGAAGGTCGGCGATATCGCCAATGAACTGCCACAGGGCCTGCTCGGCCCCTATTTCAACGACGAGTTCGGCGACACCTTCATCACGCTGCATTCGATCAGCGGCGACGGCTTCACCTATCCGGAGCTGAAGAAATTCGCCATCCAGGCGCGCGACATGTTGTTGACGACGCCCGGCGTCGAGAAGGCCGTCATCATCGGCGACCAGCCCGAGAAGATCTATATCGACGTCTCCTCCAAGGCGCTCGCCGAGCGCGGCCTGACCATCCTCGACCTGCAGAACGCCGTCAAAGGGCAGAACGCCGTCGATCCGGCGGGCTCGGTCGACACCGGCCTGCGCTCTGTGCGCATCTCTGTCGAGGGCGACGTCACCAGGGCCGCCGACATCCGCGAGCTGAGGCTGCGCGCCGGCAACCAGGTGACGCGCCTCGGCGACATCGCCACCGTCACCTCGGGTCTCGAGGATCCGTATCAGCGCAAGTACCGCTTCAACGGCCACGAGAGCGTCCAGGTCGGCGTCGTCATGGCCAAGGGCTTCAACGTCAGGGACGTCGGCAAGGATGTCGAGGCGACCTACAAGCGCTTCGAGGAAGGGCTGCCTTACGGCGTTGCGGTCGACCAGATCTCCGATCAGCCCGAGGTGGTCAAGGACGCGGTGAACGAGTTCATGGAGGCGCTCGGCGAAGCGCTGCTGATCGTGCTGGTCGTCTCGTTCCTGTCGATCGGCTGGCGCTCGGGCCTGGTGATCGCGATCGCCATTCCGCTGGTTTTGGCCGCCACCTTCGCCATCATGTACGAAATCGGCATCGACCTGCAGCGCATCTCGCTCGGCGCGCTGATCATCGCTCTCGGCCTTTTGGTCGATGACGCCATGATCGTCGTCGAGATGATGGAGCGAAAGCTGGAGGAGGGGCTGGTCAAGATCGAGGCGGCAAGCTTTGCCTATTCCTCGACCGCCTTCCCGATGCTCACCGGCACGCTGATCACCACCGCCGGCTTCATCCCGGTCGGCTTTGCGGCCTCCACCGCCGGCGAATATGTGCGCACGCTGTTCTATGTCGTCGGCATCGCGCTGGTCGTGTCGTGGTTCGTGGCGGTCTATTTCACGCCGTGGCTGGGCTACATGATCCTGAAGCAGCGCAAGCACGCCGGCACCCATCACGACGTCTTCGATACGCGCTTCTACCGGCGGCTGCGCTCGACGGTCACCTGGGCCGTGCGCCACCGCATCATCGTGCTGGTGATGACGCTGGTCACCTTCGGCACCAGCCTGTGGGCCTTCCAGTTCATTCCGCAGAACTTCTTCCCGCAGTCGTCGCGTCCGGAAATCCTCGTTGATCTCTGGCTGCCCGAGGGCACCAGCATCAAGGAGGTCGAGAGCCAGGCCAAGGCGCTGGAAGCCAGGATGATGGACGACCAGGACAAGCGCTTCATCGCCACTTACATTGGCGAAGGCGCGCCGCGCTTCTTCCTGCCGCTCGACCAGCAGCTCAGGAATCCGAACTTTGCCCAGCTCCTGGTCATGGCCAAGGACGAGCCGGCGCGCGAGCGGCTGATCGTCAAGCTGCGCTCGATCCTTGCCAAGGACTTCCCCTCGATCCGCGGCAAGGTCGATCGGCTGTTCCTCGGACCGCCGACCGGCTGGCCGGTGCAGATGCGCGTCATGGGTCCGGACCGCCAGGAAGTGCGCCGCATCGCCGACGAGGTGAAGGCGAGGTTCCAGGCGAACCCGCTGCTCGGCGCCGTGCATGACGACTGGCTGGAGCCGGTGCCGGCAATGAAGCTGGTGATCGACCAGGATCGCGCCCGTGCACTCGGCGTCACCTCGCAGCGCATCCGCCAGATGCTGCAGGCCACCATGTCCGGCGCGCCGCTCGACGATTTCCGCGATGGCGAGGAGACGGTGTCTATCGTCGCCCGCGAGCCGGAGGCGAGCCGCCGCCTGCTGTCCTCGGTCGACTCTGTCTATATCCCGACGGACTTCGGCGGCTCGGTGCCGCTGTCGCAAGTGGCCAAGGTCGTGCCCGTCATGGAGCAGGGCGTCGAATGGCGGCGCGACCGCCTGCCGACCATCAGTGTGCGCGCCACGCTGCCGGACGGCGTGCAGTCGAACGACGTCGTCACCAGGATGTACAACGACATGAAGGGACTGCGCGACGGTCTCGCGCCCGGCTACAAGATCGAGATCCAGGGCGGCGCGGAGGATTCGGCCGAAAGCCAGGCCTCGATCGCGGCCAAAGCGCCGATCATGCTCGCCATCATCGTCATATTGCTGATGGTCCAGCTGCAGCATTTCGGCAAGTCGATGCTGGTGCTGGCCACCGGTCCGCTTGGCATCATCGGCGCCGCGGCAGCACTTCTGATCAGCGGCGCGCCGTTCGGCTTCGTCGCCATCCTCGGCGTCATCGCGCTGCTCGGTATCATCATGCGCAACTCGATCATCCTCGTCGACCAGATCGACCAGGACATCGCGGCGGGCATGGAGCGATCGGAGGCGATCGTCGGCGCGGCCGTCCGCCGCTTCCGCCCGATCATGCTGACGGCGCTGACCGCCGTGCTGGCGCTGATCCCGATCTCACGCGCCGTCTTCTGGGGACCGCTGGCCTACGCCATGATGGGCGGCATCCTCGTCGCCACCGTGCTCACCATCCTGGTGCTGCCGGCGGGCTACGCCCTGTTCTTCGGCCGCGAGCCGAAGAAAGCCAAGACCGACGAGCAGGCGCCGGAGCCGGAGCAGATCGAAGGCATCGAAAGGCCGCAGCTGGCGCTGGCTGCGGAATAAAAGGTGGCAACCTCGGATCATCCGCCATCGGCGAAAGCCGGTGGCGGATGATCTGCGTTGAGGGGCGTGCGAAAGTCGGCTGACCGGCCGTCAGCCGAGCTCTCCAGAATACGCGATCGCGACGCCGAATTCAGCGGCCGCATCGCGCATCGTGTGCCAGAGGCTCTCGGCGAAGGTCGCGAACACCAGGAGGTTGAACACGACCTGGCCGTCTTTCCGGTCCTTGCCGCGCCACAGCGTCACGCTTGTGGTCCATCGACGGCCGTCGGCCCCCTCACGACATGATCAGGCCGCCGTCGACATTGATGGTCTGTCCGGTGATGTAGGCCGCGTCGTCGCTGGCAAGGAAGCTGACCAGCCCGGAGACATCCTCGCCACTGCCGGCGCGGCCCATGGGGATGTTTTTCACCCATTCCGCCATCAGTTCGCCCGGCTTGTAGTCGCCGAGCAGTTTGCCCCATGCGGTGTCGTTATAGGCCCACATGTCGGTGTCGATGATGCCGGGGCAGATGGCGTTGACGGTGATCTTTTCCCTGGCCACTTCCTTGGCCAGGCTCTGGGTGATGCCGACGACGCCGAACTTCGAGGCGGCGTAGTGCGGCGTGTAGATGAAACCCTGCCGCGCCTGGCCGGACGCGGTGTTGATCAGCCGGCCGCCCTCGCCATGTTTGCGCATGCGTCCGATCGCTTCCTGGCAGCACAGGAACACGCCCTTGGTGTTCACCGCCATCACCTTGTCCCACTCGGCTTCCGTCATCGCCTCGATCTTGGCGATGGTGATGACGCCGGCGTTCTGAACCGAGATGTCGACGCGGCCGAACTGCTTTTCGGCGAGATCGTAGAGGGCTGCGACCTCATCCTTCTTCGTCACGTCCATGCGCATCGAGGCGACCTTCGCGCCCGCAGCCTTCAGGCCGGCAGCGACCTCGTCGACGCGCGGGTCGATGGCGCTTATCACGACCGTAGCACCCTCTGCCGCGAAGCGTTTCGCCATGGCCGCACCTATGCCGCCACTGGCGCCCGTGACGACCGCTGTCTTTCCTTCAAAACGCTTCTGCACCTTTTCTTTCTCCTACCAGCAGACGAAGCCGCCATCGACGATGAGGTCGATGCCGGTGACGAAACTTGCGGCCCGGCTCGCCAGGAACACGGTAGGGCCGACCATCTCCTCCGGCGTCGCCATGCGGCCCATCGGCGTGTCGCGCTCGAAGATTTTCACCTGCTCGGCGACTTCCGGCCGCTTGTTCATCGGCGTCAGCGTGTAGCCGGGGCTCACCACATTGACGCGCAGGCCGCGATCGGCCCACTCCATGGCGAGGCTCTTCGACATGTGGATCACCGCCGCCTTGGATGAATTGTAGTGCGCCTGCGTCAGGCCGCGGTTGACGATCGAGCCGGACATCGAGGCGATGTTGACGATCGAGCCCTTGCGGCGGGGCAGCATCACCCGCGCCTCGGCCTGACAAGAGAGGAACACGCCGCTGACATTGACGTCGTAGAGCTTCTGCCACTTTTCCATCGGCAGCGTCTCGGCCGGTTCGGCTCCCGCGACGCCGGCGTTGTTGACCGCGATCGTCAGCGCGCCGAGTTCCTTTTCGATACGCTCGACCGCCGCCGCGAGGTCGCTCTCGGAAGTCACCGTGCCGGTCAGCACCAGCGCCTTGCGGCCGAGCGCCTTGATCTTGCCGGCCGTCTCCTCCAGCCCGCCTTTCGAACTGTGGCCGAAGCAGGCGACATCGGCGCCGGCTTCCGCGAGCCCGATGGCGATCGCCTGGCCGATGCCGCTGCCGGCGCCCGTCACCAGCGCCACGTCGCCATGAAGATCGAACAGTTTCATCTCTCTCCCCTCTCTCTGAAAGAAGGGGCGCCAGTCCTGCTGGCGCCCCGCGCGGTCCGGTGCTTGGGAGGGTATCACCTGCTGCGCTTTGTTCCCATGTGTCGTCCTCAGCTTGTCGCGAGTTCCATCACCGCGATGTTGCTCGCCTCATCGCGATCGAGGATGCCGCGCTGGCGGCCGCGGCTCAGCACCAGCACGCGATGCGAAAGCCCCAGCACCTCCTCGAGGTCCGAGCTCACCACCACCACCGCCATGCCCGAGCGGGCGAGGTCGGCGATGACGTCGTAGATCGCGGCGCGCGCGCCGACGTCGATGCCGCGCGTCGGCTCGTCGAGGATGAACACCTTGGGCGGCCGCGACACCCATTTGGCGATGATCACCTTCTGCTGGTTGCCGCCGGAAAGTTTTGAGACCGCCTGGTTCGGCCGGCCCTTCACGCCGAGCCTCGATATGCCGGCCTCGGCGAACCTCTGCACCGCTTTGGGAAACACCCAGCCCTTCGGGGCCACATGGTCGAAATTGCCGATCGCGAGGTTCTCGCCGATCGTCTGTTCCAGCACCACGCCCTGTTCCTTGCGATCTTCCGGCACCAGCACGACGCCGGCCCTGATCGCCGCGGCCGGGCCGCTGAGGTGGACTGGCTGGCCGGCGACGCGCACCGCACCAGACGAGATCGGATCGGCGCCGGCGATCGCCCGCACCAGCTCCGTGCGGCCGGCGCCGATCAGCCCGGCGATGCCGAGGATCTCGCCCGACTTCACCGAGAATGAAACGTTGTTGAAGCTGCGCTCCGGCGAGGACAGGTTCTCGACTTCGAGCACCGTCTCCGTGCCCGGCGCCGACAGCTTCGGGAACATGCGCTCGACGCTGCGGCCGACCATCTGCTCGACCACGGTGCGCACCGGGATGTCGGCGCGCTCGTGCCGGGCGACGATGCGGCCGTCGCGCATCACCACCACGCGATCGGCGATCTGCGCGATCTCGTCGAGGCGGTGGCTGATATAGACGAAGGACATGCCTTCGGCCTTGAGCTTGCGGATCTGCTTGAAGAGGAGCTCCGTCTCCTCGCCGCCGAGCGCCGCCGTCGGCTCGTCGAGGATCAAAAGCTCGGCGTTCAGCGTCAGCGCCTTGGCGATCTCGACTTGCTGCTGAGCCGCGACGCGCAGCGTGCGCACCTTGCGCTCCGGCGAGACGTCGAGGCCGAGGCGCTTCAACTGCGCCGAGGCCTTCGCGTTCATGGTCGCGCGGTCGATGCGGCCGCCGCGCATCGGCAGGCGCCCGACATAGACGTTCTCCGCCACCGACAGGTCCGGCAGCAGCTTCAATTCCTGATGGATCATGCCGACGCCGGCCTCGATGGCCGCGGCGGGGTTGGCGGGGGAGTAGGGCTTCCCCCGCCAGATGATGGTGCCGGCGTCGGGCCTGGTCGAACCGGCGATGATGTTCGAGACGGTCGACTTGCCGGCGCCGTTCTCGCCGAGCAGCGCCACGACTTCGCCCGGCCGCACCTCGAAGCTCGCATCGGCCAGGACCTGCACCGGTCCGTAGCTCTTGCAGAGGCCGTTGACGAAGAGCCCGTTATGCGGGCTTTCGCCGGTGTGGGGGTCAAGGGACATCGTGGCGCTCTTTTAGGTACTCAGCTAGCCCTCAGGGATGCTTCTCGATGAACTGCGCGACATTGTCCTTGGTGGTCAGCGTCGCGTCCTGCAGCTGGTCGGCGGGCAGCTTGTCGCCGGCCACGATCTTGATCGCCGAGTCGACGGCGAGCCGGCCCATGCCCTGCGTCTGCTGCGTCGCGGTCACGTCGAAGACGCCATCCTTCAACGCCTTCAGCGCCGCCACGTCGCCGTCGAAGCCGGCGATCCAGACCTTGTGGTCGGGATTGGCGACCTTGACCGCCTGCGCGGCGCCAAGCGCCAGGGCGTCGGCCTGGCCGAAGATGATCGAGACATTGGGATGGGCCTGCAGCAGGTCCTGCGCCAGCTTGAAGCCTTCGTCCTGGTGCCACTGGTCGCTCCACAGCTCGCCGACCACCTTGATGCCCGGATAGGCCTTCAGCGCCTCGCCGCAGCCCTTCGAGCGGTCGACTTCCGGCGTCGTGCCCTTCTGACCGTGGATGATGACCATCTCGCCCTTGCCGCCGGCCTGCTTGGCGATGTAGTCGCACACGCCCTTGGCGGAGTTGACGCTGTCGGTGGCGATGAAGGTGTCGCCGGGCGCGCCGTCGGCGTTACGGTCGACATTGACCACCGGGATGCCGGCGGCCTTGGCGGTCTTGGTCGGAACGGTGGCGGCGGTGGCGCCGGCCGGGATGTAGATCAGCGCGTCGATGTTTTGCGTGACGAGGTCCTGCACCTGGCTGACCTGCGTTGCCGAGTCGCCCTTGGCGTCGACGGTGATGACCTCGATGCCCTTCTCCTTGGCGTAGGCTTCGACCGACTGTTTGATCTGGTTGAAGAAGTCCGCCTGCAGATTGGCGACGGCGAGACCGAGCTTCTTGGCGTCCTTGGCCGAGGCGGCATCGGACAGGCCGAGCAGCGGGACAATGGCCGCGGCCGCAAGCAGCAGTGAACGTTTGGTCAGCATGTTTTTCCTCCGTTGGTGTTCAATTCCGTCCAGCCTGCGCATCGCGGCGCCCCCGGCCGGACAGTCCCAGTCTCGGATCGACCGATCCGTTCCGCCCGGACATCCGGGCGAATTCCTATTGCCTGCGGCGCCGCCAGGTGTCGGTGGCAACCGCCAGCGCGATCACCACGCCGATCACCACCTGTTGGATGAAGGGCGAGACGCCGAGCAGGTTGAGCCCGTTGCGCAGCACGCCGATAATGAGGACGCCGATGGCCGTGCCGCCGATCGAGCCGATGCCGCCCGAAAGGCTGGCGCCGCCGATCACCACTGCGGCGATCGTGTCGAGCTCGTAGCCGACGCCTGAGCTCGGCTGCACGGAATCGAGCCGTGCTGCGAGCACGATGCCGGCGAGTCCCGCCAGCAAACCGCAGATCGCATAGACCCAGTTGGTCAGCGATTTAACCGGAATGCCGGAGAGGCGGGCGACCTCGGCGCTGCCGCCGATCGCGTAGAGGCTGCGACCGGTGGCGCGATAGTTGAGGAAGATGGCGAAGACGATCGCCAGCACGATCATCAGGCCGACGGTGACCGACAGGAAGCCGAAATGGCGCACGATCGACAGGTTGGTGAACCAGTCGGGAAAGCCGACGATCTGCGAGCCGTCGGTGATCATGTTGGCGAGGCCGCGCGCCACCGACATCATAGCGAGCGTCGCGATAAAGGGCGGCAGCTTCGCCACCGTCACCAGCAGCCCGGAGACCAGGCCGCAGGCGCCGGCGACGATGAGCGCTGCGGCAATGCCTACCGGCACACCGAGGTTGAGATAGTCGGGGTAGGCGACATAGCCCATCACCATCGAGGCCAGCGCCAGCACCGAGCCGACGGAAAGGTCGATGCCGCCAATCAGGATGACCAGCGTCATCCCGATCGCCATGATGCCGAGCACGGTCACCTGGTCGAGCACGTTGAGGATGTTGCGGACCGTCAGGAAGGTATCGGTGGTCAGCGCCAGCGCCAGGCACAAAAGCGCCAGGCCGATCAGCGGTCCCATCGTTCCGGCAAACAGGGCCGAAAGCTTTGCACCGGAAGCGCCCTGCGCGGCACCGGTGCCGGCCTTCAACTCGCTCGTCTCGTTGCTCACGGCCACTTCGTCTCCTCCGTCAGCGGGCCGGCGTGCCTCGCCGTCCGCTCTTGTTCACCAGGCATCCTCCCTTGTGAACAATTTATCTTTGATATGCAATTTTGTTCAGCTAAAACGTTCATCAGAAAATTGTCAAGTGCCGCCGACGCTTTCGGCGGCGGTTTGCGCGAGCCGACGGTTTGCCATAGGGAAGTCCAGCGCATGCGGGAGGCATAAGGATGGCGGCGATCGAGAACGAGAAGGCTTCGCGCTTCCCGGACGCCGAGCTCAAGGCCCGCGCCGCCTGGCACTATTATGTCGAAGGCCTGACGCAGGAGCGGATCTCGGAGATCCTCGGCGTCGGTCGCATCAAGGTGCACCGGATACTCTCCGCCGCGCGCGAGGAGGGCGTGGTCCAGTTTCGCATCCGCGACAGTGTCGTCGAATGCGTGCAATTGGAGGAAAGCCTGAAGCAGCGCTTCGGCCTCAGCCACGCCGTGGTCGTGCCGTCCGCCGCCGACAGGAGCAACGCGCCGCTGATGATAGGCCATGCCGCCGCGGCCTATCTCGCCGACAACGTCAATCCCGGCGACGTGATTGCGCTCGGCTGGGGCCGCACGCTGAAATTCGCTATCAACGAATTGCCCAGACGGCCGATCGCCAGGACCACGGTGGTCTCAATGCTTGGCGGCCTCACCCACGCGCAGCCGCTCAATCCGACCGAGAGCGCCTGGGAGCTTGCCGAAAAGATCGGCGCCGAATGCTACCTCTTGCCGGTGCCCGTCTATGCCGACCGGCCGGAGCAGCGCGATGCCTTCATGAGCCAGCGCAGCGTCCAGGACGTCGTCTTCCGCGCGCGGCGCGCCAACATCGCCGTGCTCAGCGTCGGCTCCTTCTCCAGCGACAGTCCGATCGCCAATTACGGCTTCATCAAGCCGAGCGAATTGGAGGAATTGCAGGCGGCCGGCGCGGTCGGCGACATCCTCTGCCATTTCATCGACGCCGAGGGCCACATCGTCGACCATGAGGTCAACCGCCGCGTCTGCGCCTATCCGCTCCAGGATCTGTCCGACATCCCGACCACTATTCTGGTGTCAGGCGGGCAAGAGAAGATCGCCGTCATGCGCGCAGCACTCGCCAACACGAAGGTCTCGGTGCTGATCACCGACGAGGACGCGGCCAAGGGGCTGCTCAATCGCTAAGGTCTGGACCTAATTACACCTGCCCAATATCACTGAGCCGCGCATGGATATCGCGCGTCGCGTGATAGAGGTCGCGGTAGATCGCCTTGCGGGCGCGGTAGGTCGGGATCAGGGCCTCGACAGGATCGACCTGCCTTGCCGGCGCCGCGGCCATCGCCTTTGCGGCGTCCTCCGGCGAGGCGAACCAGCCGATTGCCGTGGCCGCGAGCATGGCCGCGCCGAGTGCCGCCGCCTCGTTGACCGGCGAGACGAGGAGCGGCCGCTCGAGCACGCTCGCCATAATCTGCATCAGGAGCGTCGAATTGGTGCCGCCACCGGCCGCGATCATCGCGCCGGCCTTGCCGGTCTGCTCCTCCATCGCATCGGTGGCGATCGCCTGCTCGAAGGCAATGCCTTCCAGAGTCGCGCGGAAAAGATGCTCCGGTCGATGATCGAGCGACAAGCCGACGATGGCGCCGCGCGCCGCGCCGTCCCAATAGGGGCTCATGACGCCGGCCCAATAAGGCATGACGAGCAGGCCGTCGCTGCCAGGGGCGACCGTCATTGCCGCCTTTTCCAGCACGGCGGCCGAAGGCGATCCGGTGGTGCGCACGATCCAGTCGACCAACTGCATGCCGGAGCGAAGCACGGTTTCCAGCATGAAGCCGGTGCCGGTCGGGGAGACCAGCGTGCGAAACGCATCCGATGTCGTGACCGTGGCGGAATAGTTTCCGCTGACGACGCCCGAGCCCAGCGACAGATAGCTTTTGCCGGGACCGTAGACGCCCATGCCGAGACCCATCGCCTGGCCGTCGCCGGCGCCGGCCACGACCGGCGTGCCGGCCTTCAGGCCGGTCGCCGCAGTGATATCTTCGGAAAGCTTGCCGCAGATCGCGCCGGGCGCAGCCAGTTCCGGCAGTTGCTCTGGCCGCAGGCCTGCCGCCTCGACCAGCCGCGGATGCCAAGTGCAATGCGCGATGTCGAGCAACCCGAGCGGATCGGCGCTCGCCGTGCTGGTGACGAGACGCCCGGTCAGCCGGTGGATGAAGAAAGCATGCACGTCGACGAGCGCTGCCGCATCAGTGAGTGCCCACGGCCTGTGCTCCATGAGCCAGGCCAGCGCATAGAGCGCCGGCGTCGGGTCCGGCGGCTTGCCGCTCCAGTCGCGGATCGCTTCGCGGCCGAGCTCTTCTGAAAGCCGCGCCACCTGGCGGCGGGCGCGTTCGTCGAGCCACAGGATGGCGGGGATGAGCGGCTTGCCGGCGCCGTCGATAAGCGTGAAGCTCTCGCGCTGGTGGGCTATCGAAATCGCCTTCACGCGCGACGCGCCGATCTTGTCAGCGACCTGTTTCAGCGCCGATAGCAGCGCCGTCCACCAATGCTCGGCGTCCTGCTCGAAATGACCTGGCGCCGGATTGGAAAGCGGATAGGTCTCGCGTGCCTGGAAAAGCTCCGTGCCGTCGCGCGCGAAAGCGATCGCCTTCACGGCCGTCGTCGAGGCGTCGATCCCGATTACGACATCGTCCATCAGGCGGGGATCCGGAAGGTCAGGCCGCGTTGGTTACGAACCGCCCGTCCGACTGGTCGAGACGACGGCGGATCTGGGTTATCACCATCGAATCGTCGGGTACACAGTTTTCATAGGTGAGGAAGTCGCCGGCCTTGACCGGCTTCACCACCTTGGCGCGCTCGGCAAGGCCGAGCGGCAGGGCGCCCTTGGCGCGCGCGTCCTCCCAGGTCATGGCGAAGCCGCGATAGTCGTTCTCGCCGATCATGCCGAGCGACTGTCCGGTGCCGAGATTGGTTTTGGCGACCGCCACAGCCTCGGCAACCGGATGGTCGAGCGGCTCCATGTCGGCGCGCTTGTAGACCACGGCGCGCGCCGCCGACAGCGGCACTTCCAGGCTGGTCAGGTGATAGGGGCGGAAGATCGTGAAATAGGGACCCTTGCCGACCTTGAGGTCGATCATGCGCTCCAAGACGCGCGGGTGCTTGGTCTCGATGATGCAGAACACGCCAGGTGCCACACCCTTGCCGATCGAATAATCGACCACGCCCTTGCGATGCAGCACGCCTCCGTCCTCGCGCGGGCAGAGCACGCTGGCCAGCTCCTCCAGCGTCGCCGTCGGGCCGTGCATGCCCGGCACGTCGGGCACCAGGCCGGTGGCGTTGGCGATCGCCACCATCTCGATCGCCGTCTTCGAGCCGTCGACGAACTCGACCAGCATGCGCGCATTCATGTTGCGCTCGGCCGCCTCCTTCTCGTAGTCGGCGGGCACTGCGTCGAACTTCAGCGGATTGTTCTTGCCCTTGCCGGCGGCAACGATGTTGAAGCCAAGACTCTTGGCGAAGCCGATGATCTCCAGCGTGCAGGCTGGTTCGTCGCCGGCCGCGCCGGTGTAGACCACGCCGGCCTTGCGCGCTTCCTCTTTCAAGAAACGCCCGATGGTGATGTCGGCCTCGACGTTGAGCATGACGATATGCTTGCCGTTCTTCATCACTTCGAGCGCGAACAGCGTGCCGATGTTGGGATTGCCTGTCGCGTCGATGATGACGTCGATGCGGCCGGCGGCGGCAAGCGCGTGCAGGTCCTCGGTGACGGCAATCTTGCCGGCCTCGATGGCGCGGTCGATGGCCGAGGCATTGGGTGCCTGCACGATGTCGGAACGGTCGTGGCCGGCGAGAAGCGCGGCGTCGATCGCCGCCTGCGGCCTGACTTCGGAAATGGCGCCGATGCGCATGCCCGGCATGAGTGCTACCTGGACGACGATATCCGTTCCCATCTGCCCGGCGCCGGCGAGCCCGATGGTGATCGGTCCCTGTTTTTCAGCGCGCTGCAGGAGTTCCGCTGCGAATTGCGGATGGGACATGTCGCTTCCTCCGGTTCCGGGCGCCGCCGCGCCGCGATCATCGTTTGAACATTCCTATTTCTATTTGAAAAATATTTCAACCGGCATTTCGGCAGACGCTGCATGAACTTTTTGATGCTGGCGGGACAGCGCGCTGTCCTGCCCGTCCTCCGCAGCAGCCGCGCTGCAGGACCGGACATCTCCCTCACAAGGAGGGAGATTAGCCGTCGCGCCATCTTCGCTATTTTTTCAATGTTGCAGGAGTGAGCGGAGCGCCCGAACTGCCAATCTCCCCCCAAAGTGGGGGAGATGTCCGGCAGGACAGAGGGGGGCGCGAGGGATCGCGGCGCTGCTATTCCGCACCGCTGAGCAGCGCTGCGCTCTTGTTCCGCTCCGGGATCATAAGACAGAGAAGCGCCGCTCAAAAATACCCGTCGGACGCGGCGGTCGCTTCCTTCGGGATCTCCACCCCGTCGACCAGAATCTTGTCGACCAGTTCGTGGTGGAAGCACACCAGCCCCTTGATGCGCTCAGCCTCGTGCACCGGCTCCGGATAATACCAGACAAGGTTCTCGTGCCGCTTCTTGGGGGTCGTCACATGGTAGTAGTTGGAGATACCCTTGTAGGGACAGCGCGAGATGTAGCGGCTGGGCGAGAACATATCGAGCCGGGTATCCGATATCGGCAGATAATGGCGCACCGGGTGGCCGGTCTCGAACAGGAACACGCCGCGCCGGGAGTCGGCGACCTGCTCGCCGTCGAGAATCACCTGGACGCGCCGCGAAGAAGGCAGGCAGTCGACGCGCCGGAACGGATCGCGGGCATGGACGAAGATCTCCTCGTCTTCCTCCCACCAATGCGTCATCTTCGGCCAGTAAAAAGAGATGTAGTCCGCGATCGGCGGGCAGCCCTTGACCGGATCGAGATAACGCCAGGCGCCATCCTCGACCAGCGTGATACCGGTATTCAGCGAGTAGTGCGTGGCGACACCCTTGAACGGATCTTCCGTGGTCGTCCTGCCCGGCAGCAGGAACTCCTCGCGCACGTCGCTCATCGGGAAGTAGTAGACCGGCAGATGGTCGCTCTCATAAAACACCAGCGCCTTGGTGGTGTCGGCAACGATCATCGGTCCGACCTGCACGCGCAGCCGTTTGGGTGAGGGCATGGTGAAGGCGACATAGCCCGGCTCGAACTCATATTGCACTATGTTGTCGAGCAGCGGGAAATGCGGCCCGCGGCCGCGCAGATGAGGCTTGCGAATGGTACTCGTCCTTTTCTCGTCGTTTGCCGCCAGGTTCTTGCGCGCAATCATGATCAACCTACCGATACGCGATCGAGCAACAGCCCGGCGGCGATCGGCGGCAGGCCGCTGACGTTCTTGCGCACCGGCACGAGCAGATCCGGGAAGTAGCTGAAGATCACCGGGGTCTCATCGAGCAGCAGTTTTTGGATGTCGGAAGCGGCCTTGCGTTGTGAGTCGAAGTCGAGCGCCTTGAGATAGCCGGTGACTAGCCCGTCATAGGTGGCGTTCTTGAAATGCGCGGCGTTCCACGGGCCGTCGCTGACCAGTGGGCTTTTCAGAAAGACGTTCGGCACGCTGCGGTGCGCGTAGTCGGTTATGCCGAGCGGGCTGTCCAGCCAGTCCGACTGGCCGAACACCGCCTTGCCGTAATATTTGTCCTGGTCCTCGATGTTGAGCGAGATGCGCGCGCCGATCTCCTTGGCGAAGTTCTGGAATAGCTGCGCGTAGCCCGGAATGTCGGAATAGCGCAGCGTGGTCAGCGTCATGTCGAAGCCGCTGGCGAGGCCGGCGGCTTCCATCAACTGCTTGGCCTTGGCGATGTCCTGCGTGCGCTGCGGCACCGATTTGTCGGTGGCGGGGAAGGCGGGCGCGAACGGGCTGTCATTGCCGGTCGCCGCCATGCCGCGGCAGAGACCGTCGACCAGCTTGGAGCGGTCGATCGAGAGCGCCAGCGCCTGGCGTACGCGCTTGTCGGTGAAAGGCGCCATGTCGCAGCGCATATGGAGCTGGCGATGCGCGGTGGACGCGACGCGCAGTACCGTGATGTCGGGATTGCCGAGCACCACCTGGCTGACGTCGAGCGGGATGGCGTCGAGCACGTCGACCTCGCCGGCCTGCAGCGCCAGTATGCGCGGCTGCACGTCGGCGTAGAACTTGAATTCGAGCCGGTCGGGCAGCGCCTTCTCGCCCCAGTAGTCGGGATTGCGCACGAAGCTCGCGCCGACCTTCGGCGTGTAGCTTTCGAGCCGGAACGGGCCGGTGCCCTCGAAGGTCTTCTCGTAGTCGCCCTTGTAGCTCGCCGGCAGGATGACGGCGTTGTAGTTGTCGATCGACACCGAATAGGGAAAGCTGCCGTTCGGCGCGTCGAGATGGAATTCGACGGTGTGGTCGTCGACCTTGCGCGTGCCGCCCTTCGACAGCAGGCCCTTGAACACCGACAGCGCGTTGGAGGCGCCGTTCGGATCGGCAAGCCGATCGAAGGTCGCCACCACGTCGTCGGCCCTGAAGTCCTCGCCATTGTGGAATTTCACGCCCCTGCGCAGCTTGAAGGTCCACACACTGCCGTCGGCGTTGGGCGACCAGCTTTCCGCCAGCACCGGCTTCAGCGTGAGATCCGGCTGCGTCACGCACAGGAATTCGGCCGTCTGGAAGACGAGCTGGTAGCTGCCGCTGTCATAGAAGGTCACCGGGTCGATGGCGCCGCCGGGCACGGCGACGCCAGCGCGCACCGTGCCACCCGGCTTGCCTTCGGCGCGCGCCTCTGGAGCGTCAAGGCCGATCGCCGAGGCGATGCCGCCAAGCAAGGGCAGCGACAGGCCGAGCACACTGCCATGGCGCAGGAATTCACGCCGGCCGATCCGGCCGGCAAGCAATTCGTCGATAGCGGAATTCTCGATTGCGCTGAGATTTCCGCGAGCGGCGTCGATCGTCCTGAAATGCTTCGGCATGGCTGCATTCCTTGGCTGGCGTGGGGCTTTGCCATCTAGTTCATTGTTGACCACGGCCGAAAAGCGATATTTTTTGATGAGGGCCATCGGAAACTTCGATCGCCGCCAAGCCGGAAGCGAAAACCATGGATACCGAGAATCTGCGCAGTTTCCTCGAGGTCGCGGAGCATGGCAGCTTCACCATTGCCGCCCATCGGCTGAACCTTGCCCAGTCCACCGTCAGCGCGCGCATCCGCGGGCTGGAAGAACAATTGGGGCGCAAGCTGTTCGTCCGCGACAGCGACGGCGTCACGCTGACGCCGGCCGGCCGGCAGTTCCTGCCGCATGCCTCCACCATCACCCGCACCTGGGAGCAATCGCGCCAGGACATCGCCGTTCCCGATGGCTACGAGATGCTTCTCAGGCTCACCGCGCCCGCCTATCTCTGGGACAGCATCACCTCGCCTTGGATCAGCTGGATGCGGGCGAAGCGACCGAATGTCGCGCTGCGGCTGGAAGGCAGCTTTCCGGATCTCGCGATCGACCAGATGGCCGAAGGCCTGCTCGACATCTGCATCCTCTATCTGCCCAAGCCGCATCCCGGCATCGTCTATGAGACATTGGCCGTCGACCAGGTGGTTCTCGTCCAGCATACGGCGCAGGCCGGGCCGTGGACGCAGAATTACATCCTGATGGACTGGGGGCTGGAATTCCGCGTCGAGCACGACCGCGTCTTTGCCGGCAGGGTGAAGCCGGCTATCTCGGCCGGGCTGGTGTTCATCGGCCTGCAGCACGTGCTGTCGCAACGGGCGGCCGCCTATCTGCCGCTAAGCGCCGTCAGCGCCCATATCGAGCGGGGCGAGTTGAGGCGCGTCGAGGATACGCCGGTGTTCCAGCGCCCGATCTACCTTGCCTATCCGGAGAACCCGGCATCTTCGGATGCCCTCGACATCGCCCTGACCGGCCTGCGCACGCTCGCCAGGAACCTGTCCGGCGATCAGGCTTTCGCGGAGAGCGACCGCGCCTTCAGCATGGCAGGTGCGGCGGCATTCTGACGGCGATCACGCCGGCTCCACTGCCTTGGGTTTCTGCAGCCGTGCCAATTCCTCGAAAGGAATATGGCATCGGATGGTGTGGCCGGCCTCGGCCTCGGTCAGCTCCGGCTCCTGCGTCTCACAGATCGCGCCGATCTTGCGCGGGCAGCGCGTGTGGAAGACGCAGCCTGTCGGCGGGTTGGCCGCGCTCGGGATTTCTCCGTCGAGACGGATGCGCGACCTCTCCGTCCGGTCGAGTTTCGGCACTGCCGACAACAGCGCTTCGGTGTAGGGGTGGTGCGGCCCGGAAAACACCGCTTCCGACGGCCCGAATTCCATGATGCGGCCGAGATAGAGCACGGCGATCTTGTCGGAGAGATAACGCACCACGCCGAGGTCGTGCGAGATGAAGATGTAGCTGACGTCCTGCTTCGACTGCAGGTCGGCCAAAAGGTTGAGGATCGCCGCCTGAACCGAGACATCGAGCGCCGAGGTCGGCTCGTCGCAAACGACGATGCGCGGATCGCCTGCGAAGGCGCGCGCGATCGCCACGCGCTGCTTCAGGCCGCCCGAGAGCTGGCGCGGCTTGACCGCGAGATGGCGGTCGGTGAGCCGCACCGAGCGGACAAGCTCATCGAGGCGTGTGTCCAGCGTCTTGCCGGTGAGCCCGCCCAGCCGTTTCAATGCGCGGCTGAGGATGTGCCGGATCGAATGCGAGCGGTTGAGCGCCGAATCCGGATTCTGGAAGACGATCTGCACCGCCTTGACCTGGTCCTCCGAGCGGCTTGCAAGCCGCGGCGCCAACTCTCTGCCCTCGAGCTCGATGCTGCGGCGCCAACTCTCTGCCCTCGAGCTCGATGCTGCCGCCTTCGTCCGGCGGGACGAGGCCGAGCAGCAGCCTCGCGAAGGTGGTCTTGCCGCTGCCGGATTCGCCGACCAGGCCCAGCGTCTCGCCGGGCCGCAGGCTGACCGAGACATCCTTCACCGCCCTCAGCGGACGGCCGTGGCTGGCATAGGTCTTGTTCAGCCCCTCCACCTGCAGCATCGGCGGCGCCTGCTTCGGGGCGACGGTGGGGACCTCGGCGGGCGTCGCGCGCGGCAGCGACTGCGCCTGGTCATGATAGTGGCAGCGCGACAGCCGGCCGCCCCCAAGCTCGTAGAGCGGCGGCGGCTCGTTGCGGCAGCGCTCCGTCGCCAGCGCGCAGCGGTCGGCGAAGGCGCAGCCGACGATATTGGCGCCGATGCCGGGCAGGAAGCCGGGGATGGTGTCGAGGCGGCCCTGGTCCTTGCGCTGGCCGCCGCGCGGGAGGCAACGTAGCAGCGCCACCGTGTAGGGATGGCGCGGATCGTTGAAGACGTCCTTCGTCGAGCCTTCCTCGACCAGCATGCCGGCATAGAGCACGCCGACGCGGTCGCACATGTTGGAGACGACAGCGAGGTTGTGGCTGATGAACAGGATCGAGGCCGACAGTTCTCTTCTCAGCTGAGCGATCAGGTCGAGCACTTCGGCTTCGACCGTGGCATCGAGGCCCGTCGTCGGCTCGTCGAGGATCAGCATCGACGGGTCGTTGGCCAGCGCCATGGCAATCGCCACGCGCTGCTGCATGCCGCCGGAAAGCTGGTGCGGATAGCGCTGCATGACGCTGGCCGGATCCGAGATCCGCACAAGGTTCAGCATCGCGATCGCCTTGTCGCTCGCCGCCTGTCCCGAGATGCCGGCAAGCTCGAAAATCTCGGTCAGTTGGCGGCCGATGCGCAGCGACGGATTCAGCGCCTTGCCGGGGTCCTGATAGACCATCGACACGCTTTCCGCGCGGGCGCGCCTGAGCGCCTCGGCGTCGAGCTTCATCACGTCCTGCCCATCGAGCGCGATCGAGCCGCCGGTGATCGAGCCGTTGCGCGGCAGGTAGCGCACCACCGACAGCGCCGCGGTAGACTTGCCGCAGCCGGATTCGCCGACCAGCCCGTAGGCCTCGCCGCGGCCGATGGTGAGGCTGACATTGCGCAGCACCGCTCGGTTGCGGCCGCCAACGCGATAGGCGACCGAGAGGTCGTTGAGTTCGAGCGCATTCTTCTCAGTCATTGAACGCTCCATGGACGCCGTCGGCCACCAGGTTGACGCCGATCACCAGCGAGGCGATCGCCAGCGCATCGAACAGCACCGTCCACCAGAAACCGCCGCCGATCATGCCGTAATTGCTGGAGATGGAGAGCCCCCAGTCGGGCGAGGGCGGCTGGATGCCGAAGCCCATGAAGGAGAGCGTTGCGACGGCGAAGATCGCATAGCCGAGGCGCACCGTCGTCTCGACCAGGATCGGCGGTATGACGTTGGGCAGGATCTCGACGAACATCGTGTGCAGCGCGCCCTCGTGGCGCAGCTTTGCCGCCGCGACATAGTCGAGCTCGCGTTCGGCCAGCACCGCCGAGCGCACCGTGCGGGCGATGATCGGCGCGAAGCTCAAGCCGATGACGACGATGACGGTTGCCTTCGACGTGCCGAGCGCGACGATGGCGAGCAGCGCGATGATGACCACCGGGATCGCCATGAAAGCTTCCAGCACACGGCTGACGATGTCGTCTACGATGCCGCGGAAATAGCCGATCAGGAGCCCGAGCGCGGTGCCGGCGACGGTCGCGAGCAGGGTAGCGAGCGGCGCCACCGTCAGGATGTCGCGTGAGCCGACGATGACGCGCGAGAAGACGTCGCGGCCGATCTGGTCGGTGCCGAACAAGTGCTCGGCCGACGGCGGCGCCAGCGCGTTGATGATGTCGTCGGCAAGCGGGTCGTAGGGCACGAAGTGCTCGCCGAACAGCGCGCAAATGATCCAGAACAGGACGATGCCGAAGCCGGTCAGGAAGGTGCCTGACCGCAGCAGCGAATGCAGCACCTCGCCCCACGGGCTGCGCCGCGCGGTGTCCGGCACCGGGATAGTGGCGGGGCTGTCGGTTGCGCTCATTGCTCTGCCCCCAGCCGGATACGCGGATTGAGCACGGAATAGAGGAAATCGGCGACAAGCGTTGCCACCGCGTAGACGATGCCGATGGTGAGGATGCCGGCCTCCAGCATCGGGAAATCCTTGCCGCGCGCCGCGGTGAAGATCAGCGAGCCGATGCCCTGGTAGCGGAACAGCGTCTCGATCACGACCAGGCCGCCGATGAGGTAGCCGGTCTGCGTGGCGATGACGGTGATGGTCGGCAACAGCGCGTTGCGCAGCACGTGCCGCCAGATCACCGTGCGCCACGGCAAGCCCTTGAGCACGGCGGTGCGCGTATAGTCGGAATCCAGCGCCTCGATCATGCCGGATCGCGCCATGCGGGCGATGTAGCCGAACAGAACCAGAAACAGCGGCAGCGACGGCAGGATCAGATAGTAGATCTGGGTGAAGAAGCCGGCGCCTTTCGGCCAGGCTGCAGCGATCGGCAGCCAGCGCAGCCACACCCCGAAGATCAGGATCAGGATGATGCCGGTGACGAATTCCGGCAGCACCGTCACCGACAGGCCGCCTAGGCTGATGATGCGGTCGAGCGGCCGGTTGAGGTTGAGCGCGGCGATGACGCCGCCGAGGATGCCGATCGGCACCACGAGCACGAAGGCGATCGATGCCAGCTTCAGCGAATTGCCGAGCGCGTCGATGACGAAGGGCGCCACCGGCGCACGGAAGATGTAGGACGTGCCCATGTCGCCCCGGATGAAATTCCAAATCCAGGTTCCGTACTGGACGAGCAGCGGGCGGTCGACGCCGAGCGAGTGGTTGAGCGCGTCGACGGCGCGCTGGTCTGCAAACGGTCCCAATATGGCGCGGCCGACATTGCCGGGCAGCACCTGGCCGCCGAGGAACACCATGACGCTGAGCAGGAACAGCGTGACGAGCGACAGAGCCAGGCGCCGGACGAGGAAGGCGAGGATGGCGAATACTCCTATTGGAGCCGGCTCTCCGTGGAGAGCCGGCTGTCAGGGATAAGCTTTGTTCGCTCTCGTCAGCCCTTCGAGGCCTTCTCGAGGAACAGCTGCGACATGGCGGTGGGCTGAACGCCCGCCACGCCCTTCGCCGTCGCAGTCAGGTAGTCGTAGAAATAGCCGAAGATCACCGGCGTTTCCTCGAGCAGCAGCTTCTGGATCTTGCCGGCGGTGGCCTTCTGCGCCTCGAGGTCGAGGGCTGCGATATAGCTGGTCGCTAGTTGGTCGTAGTCCTTGTTCTTGAAGTGGGCGGCATTCCAGGTGCCGTCGCTCTTCAGCGGCGCCGCAAGGTAGACATTCGGCACGCCGCGGTGGCCGTAGTCGGTGATGCCCATCACCGAATCCAGCCAGTTCGATTTGCCGAACACCGCATCGCCGTAATAGGCGCCCTGGTCGAGGATGTTGAGCTCGAGCTCGATGCCGATCTCCTTGACCCAGTTCTGGATGAGCTGCGCGTATTCCGGGATTTCCAGATAGCGCTCGGTGGTGAGCGTCACCTTGAAGCCCTTGCCGGCGCCCGCTGCCTCCATCAGCTGCTTGGCCTGCGCAATGTCCTGTTCGCGCTGCGGCACGCTGGTGTCGGTCGACGGATAGACGCCCGCGAACGGACTGTCGTTGCCTTCCTGCGCGCGGCCCTTCATCAGGCCGGCGACGAGCTTCTTGCGGTCGATGCTGAGCGCGATGGCGCGACGCACGCGCGGGTCCTTCATCGGGCCGTCGTCGCAGCGCAGGTGCAGTTGCTGGTGCGCCACCGACTTCAGACTGATGATGTCGACGTTCGGATCGTTGAGCAGGCCGACGCCGGCCAGAACAGGCATCTGGTTGATGATGTCGATCTGGCCGCCCTGCAAGGCAAGGATCTGGGCCTGCATGTCGGAGAAGAAGGTGAACTCGGTGCGTTCCGGCAAAGCCTTCTCGCCCCAATAATCCTCGTTGCGCACGAAGGAGGCGCCGACCTTGGCCGTGTATTTTTCGAGCTTGAACGGACCGGTGCCGTCGAAGCTCTGTTCGTAGCCACCCTTGTAGCTCGCGGGGATGATGACGGCGTTGTAGTTGTCGGACGAAACCATGTAGGGGAAGTTGCCGTTCGGCGCGTCGAGATGGAACTCGACGGTATAGTCGTCGACCTTCTTGGTGGCGCCCTTTTGCAGGATGCCGTTGAACACCGACAGCGCGTTGGACGAGTTGGCGGGGTCGGCGAGACGGTCGATGCTGGCCACCACGTCGTCGGCCTTCATCTCGCCGCCCGAGTGGAATTTGACGCCCTTGCGCAGTGTGAAGGTCCACACCGTGCCGTCGGCGTTCGGCTTCCAGCTTTCGGCGAGCGCCGGCTTGAGCACCAGGTCCGGGCCGTCGATGCAGAGGAATTCAGCGACTTGCTGCAGCACCAGCAGACCGCCGGCGTCGGCGATGGTGACCGGGTCGATCGCGGCGGACGGCACGTTGCTGCCGACGCGGATGGTGGCGCCGGGCGCCCCTTGAGCGCGGGCAAGCGAGGGCGCGGCGCCGAAGCCCGCGGCCAT